>JAQIDD010000032.1 GCA_027858215.1 Candidatus Delongbacteria bacterium
TATCAGAATTTACCCCGACCTTCTGGTCAGGGGTAGGCAAAAATAAGCGAAAACATGGGCTTTAGCACTTAATCTTATATTGTTTTATTGCTAAACTGATTTATTACCATTTGATTACTAATTGGATTATTTTTCAAATGTGAAAAAATAGTTACTATCAATCATACAGTGTTCTGTAAGTAATGTCTGTCCATAATGTCTGATTTCTTCGTTACGCTCGTATTTAAAACAGTCATTTACGAAAGTAAAATCCTTGTTTTTAAATACTTCGCAGGCCTCGAACTCAAACATTATGAACAAGACAATGATTTTATTGACGAACACTAAATAACGGTTCTTAACATATATCATATGATTCAAAAATAATCAAACCATATAAGGCATATAAGGCAAACCTTAAATGGCCTTATATGCCTTATATGGTTCATAACAACCGTTATTTATCATTTTTAACTGATTCGTCATCGTCTGGATATTCAATTAAAATATTTTCATCCTTGCAAATTAACGCTAATGTTTTAATTTTGAATGAAAATTTATGACCTATGATACATTCCATGACAGGGTACCATAAACTGAATTTTGATTACATGGACAAAACCATTCAAATCGAAATCAAAAGCCTGAATTCAAAATACCTGGATATTTCCACACGCATCCCGCCAGTTTACAAAGAAAAAGAAATGCACATTCGGGATTTGATAAAAAAACACTTACAACGTGGAAAAATTGAATATTCCATTCATATAGATACAAACAAGGATGCAGAAACGGCACCGGAAATCAACAACTCTGTATTTACATCCTATTACAGGCAACTGGAACGCATCTCGGAAAACAATAACATTCCCATGGATAAAAACATCATGCAGGTTATCAGTAAAATGCCGGATATACTGAAACAAAAAGAAGAATCAATATCAAATGAAGAATGGAACGCGCTGTTGTCACATACAGAAAAAGCCCTGGAAAAAATGCAGGAATACCGCATCAGCGAAGGACATTCAATGCATGATGATATGGTAAGCTCCATCAATAAGATAAAATCGCTGATACCTGAGATTGAAAACTACGAAAAAGAACGCATTGAATCAACAAAAAACCGCTTGCTTGCAGCCTTAAACAAGCTCGAAAGCAATGCAGGTTACGATAAAAACAGGTTTGAACAGGAACTGATATATTACCTGGAGAAGTTGGATATCAACGAAGAAAAAGTGCGGCTGGCCAACCATTGTGATTATTTCATCCAAACCCTGGACAAAGACAACATGCCCGGGAAAAAACTCGGTTTCATCAGCCAGGAAATAGGCAGGGAAATCAACACACTCGGCTCCAAAGCCAATGAAATGCACATACAGAAAATGCTAGTGGAGATGAAAGAAGAACTGGAAAAAATCAAAGAAATGATTTTAAACATCGTGTAATACCATGGCAGGGAAACTCATCATATTTGCAGCACCGTCAGGCTCAGGAAAGACAAGCATCGTAAAGTTCCTCATCGAACGGATTGACAACCAGCACTTTTCGGTATCTGCCACCAATCGCCCCATCCGGAAAAACGAAACCGACGGCAAAGATTATTACTTTTTGAGTACGGAAGCATTCGAAGAAAAAATCAGGGACAAGGCGTTTGTGGAATGGGAAGAAGTGTATGACGGCAGGTTTTACGGCACCCTGAAATCATCGGTGGACAACATGCTGAACGCCGGGAAAAACGTCATCTTTGATGTGGATGTGAAGGGAGCACTGAATTTAAAATCTACCTATGGTACCCAGGCATTGTCGGTGTTTGTCAAACCTCCATCACTGGAAACGCTTGAACACAGATTACACAAACGAAAAACAGACAGCTCTGAAGACATTAAGCGCCGGACAAACAAGGCGGAATGGGAAATGAACTTTGCCCCCGAATTTGATGTCATCGTTGTCAATGATAAGCTTGAGCAAGCCTGCCGGGAAAGCTTGCAGAAAGTAAAAGAATTTTTAAACCAATAACATGATAAAAACAGGTTTGCTTTTTGGTAGTTTCAACCCCGTTCACCAGGGACACCTGATGATAGCCAATTTTATGCAGCAATTTACCGGCCTGGATGAGCTTTGGTTTGTGCTGACACCGCAAAGTCCGTTTAAAACAGGCAGTAAGCTGTTGCCGGCATCCCAACGGCTGGAAATGCTAAAAATGGCAACCCACAACAAAGCGGATTTTGGGGTGTGTGAAGCCGAACTAGACCTGCCCCAACCCAATTACACTCACAATACGCTTCAGCTACTGGCTAAACAACACCCTGGCCGTGAATTTGTGCTCATTATGGGCAGCGACAACCTCATTGAACTGCACAAATGGCATCGCATTGATGACATCCTGGAAACGTGGAAAATGTATGTGTACAAACGTCACGGCTACACGCCTCTCCCACGCTGGAAAAGCACCATTGAAAAAGGACAGATCCGGCTTTTTGATGCTCCTCAAATAGAAATTTCATCCAGTTTTATCC
>JAQIDD010000137.1 GCA_027858215.1 Candidatus Delongbacteria bacterium
AAGCATATCAGACAGGAAAACAATAGCACTGTTAGTGCAAAAGCTCTGATGGTTTTTAAAAGCATGAGATTTGAGTTTTGTTCCACAATACCAAAAATACAAATAAAACCAATTGAAACCAAAAAGTATTATTATTCCTGCAGACGGATTTTTTTAATTGTACTGCATCGTGTTATTACTGCTATATTTTTACACTAATAATCATTATTATTACAGTTTAATAATGATTCAGGTGCACATAATCTGACGTAAATTGGCAGGCCTCTTTATTTTCAGTGAGCTTTTTGGACAAGATAGGGAGGGCAATTTTATAAGCTAATTACTATTATAACAATTCAAAACCGGTACACAAAAAAGATGCTTTTTAGCAGGTTGCATATGACAACAATATTTCTGAAATTTGTTTGGAAATTTATTGAATAATAATCTCATATGTAAAATTATTGGCTTATGGCTATTGGAAACATGAAAACCCAGGATTACATTGCACGCGAGGATAAATTCGGTGCACATAATTATCATCCGCTACCTGTAGTGCTTGAAAGAGGCGAGGGGCCTTTTGTCTGGGACATTGAAGGTAAGCGTTATTTTGATTTTTTAGCAGCTTATTCTGCTATCAATCAGGGACATTGTCACCCAAAAATTGTGAATGCTTTAGTTGAACAGGCTAAAAAGTTGACGCTTACATCACGGGCTTTTCACAACAATGTGTTGGGAGAGTTTGAAGAGTATATAACCAACTATTTTGGTTATGATAAAGTATTGCCTATGAACACTGGTGCAGAAGCTGATGAAACTGCATTGAAATTAGCCAGAAAATGGGCGTATGAGAAAAAAAAGGTGCCTGAAAATAAGGCTAAAATAATCGTTTGTGAAAATAATTTTCATGGTCGTACCATTACCATTATCTCAATGAGTACTGATCCGGTTGCTAGAAAGAATTTCGGTCCTTATACCCCCGGGTTTGTTACGATACCTTATAATGATTTGGCAGCCCTTAAAAAAGAGCTTGAGGATCCAAACGTTGCCGGATTTTTGGTTGAACCCATTCAGGGTGAAGCTGGTGTTTATGTTCCTGATGACGGTTACATTAAAAAAGCCTACGACATGTGTAAGGCCAAAAATGTATTGTTTATTGCTGACGAAGTACAAACGGGCATCGCACGTACCGGGAAATTGTTAGCTTGTGACCATGAAGGTGTGCGTCCGGATGTTCTGATACTTGGGAAAGCCATTTCGGGAGGTGTTTATCCTGTTTCTGCTGTACTTGCAGATGATTCCATCATGATGGTGATAAACCCCGGTGAACATGGCTCTACGTTTGGCGGCAATCCCGTTGGGGCTAAAGTAGCTATGGCTGCCCTGGAAGTCATTAAAGAAGAAAAACTGGCGGAAAAAGCTGAATACCTTGGCAATATCTTCCGTAATGAAATGAAAAGCATTCAGTCTGACATGATTGGACTGGTACGTGGTAAAGGCTTGCTCAATGCTGTAGTGGTAAATCCAAAAGATGGAAAAGAAGCCTGGGATGTGACCGTTGAAATGGCTAAATTTGGTGTGTTGGCTAAACCTACCCATCAGCATATTATCCGGTTTGCTCCTCCGCTGGTCATTACTGAGGAACAATTAAGAGAAGGCATCGAGCTTATTAAAAAAGGATTTAAAAAGTTCCAATAAACCTGTATTATATTTCTGCGTAACATGGCTGTTTTAAACTAAAAGCAGCCATGTTTTTTTGTTACAGATAATCGATGATTTGATTTGAAAACATGAGTTACCTGTAAGTATCTTATCTGTGATTTTAATGTTGATGGAGCTTTCATATCTGTTTGTGATGGACTAATGCATCATTCAGGATAAGGGGATATTTATTCTGGCTTTACAAATAAAGTTGTTTAAATACTTCCCACATCACAATGCCGCCGCTTACGCTTACATTGAGGGAATGTTTTGTGCCGGCTTGTGGAATTTCAAGGCATGCGTCACACATATCAATGACAGATTGTTGTACCCCGTGCACTTCATTGCCAAAAATTATCGCTACAGGCGTATTGGTATCCAGGTGAATATCCTGTAAAGCGGTTCCCTTTGAGCATATCTCAACGGCAATGAGCTTAAATCCACAGGATTTCAGTTGCTTAACTGCATCAAGAGTATCTTTTACGTATTTCCAGTCCACAGTTTCGGTGGAACCAAGGGCAGTTTTGCGTATATCACGATGCGGGGGACAACCTGTGATGCCCGTAAGAATGAGTTGGGAAAACCGGAAGGCGTCTGCTGTTCTGAAAAATGCCCCTACGTTGTGATGACTCCTGATGTTATCAAGCACAATGGCCACAGGTAGTTTTGTTGAAGATTTAAACGCTTCCTTATTCAGACGCGGAATGTCTTCTGTTCTTAACTTTTTCATCTTGGTTACAATCGTTTGAAAAATTTCAATGCCAGCCATGCCATTGAAGCGCTTCCATACACAAGCGCTTCTTCATCAACATCAAAATCAGGCCTGTGAACATTGTTTTCCCCGGCATTGTTTCCGGCAATACCAAGCCTGTAAAATACAGCAGGCATGATGCGTGCATAATGAGCAAAATCTTCACCTGTCATGCGTTTTTCAAGCTTTATGATGTTTTGATTACCGACCAATTCACCTGCATAATGCATGGCTTCTTTAGTAAATAAAGTATGGTTATTAAGGGCAGGGTACCCCTTGACGATGTTTGTTTCGGCAACGGTTCCATACTGTTCAGCGATCTGTTTAACAATTGTATGTATGAGGTTTTTTGCATGGCTTCTGAATTTTTCATCCATGGTACGGAATGTCCCCGTCAGGTTGGCTTCTGTTGGCATAAGGTTTGTACTACCCTGTGCCTCTGTTTTTCCAAAACCAATGACAACCGGAATATCTCCTGCTTCTTTGGTGATTTTTTGTTTCAGGCTTATTACAATTTCTGCTGCAGCACTGACAACATCCTGGGTTAGGGAAGGAACGGCAATATGCCCACCCTTGCCTTTTACAGAAATGTAAATTTCATCCGTTGAAGCCATATAGTGTCCTGGCCGAAAACCCAGTGTACCGGTAGCTTGCCCCGGCATAACATGCTGTCCGATGATCAGCCTGGGTTGGTATTTGCCAAATATGCCGCTTTCTATGACTTTTATCGCACCTCCGGGCAAAATCTCTTCTCCCGGCTGAAAAACACCAAGCACATTTCCCGAAAATTCAGATCGTAAGTCATTGAGGATGTGTAAAGCCCCAAGCAAACATGTCATATGCACATCATGCCCGCAGGCGTGCATAACATTACGGTTAACAGAGGCATAACTGTATGCTGTGTTTTCCTGAATAGGCAATGCATCCATATCTGCCCGCAAGGCTACATATGGTCCGGAATTGGCACCATGACATGTGGTGGCAAGACCTGTTTCCGTAATGTCTGAAACGAACAAACCCAGGCCTTGTAGTACCTGGCGAATGTATTTTTTAGTTTCAACTTCCTGGAAACTGAGTTCCGGGTGTTTATGCAAATGCCGGCGGTGTGTGATCAGCCAGCTTTTTAATTCGCTTGCCTTGTCCAGTATGTGTTGTGGTGTATGCATCAAAAATCAAGGTTTAGTGATAGGTATATCATGGGGGGGAGCAGTGTGTTATTTTCAATGCCGCGGGCATAATCCATGCGGACAAAATAACCCAGAAGACGTGTCCTGAGTCCTACCCCATAACCGGCGACAAGAGGAGATGAGTTTTTATCAATGATGACAGTAACAGGGCCGTTTTCATAAATTTCATTTTCATATGCATTGTGGCTTTCAAGCGGATTTGGTCCGGACCATGCAGTTCCTACATCGAAAAAACCAATGACCTGGAAGCTGTTCAAAAAGTCTGAATTAATTGGCCTGTTGATGAAATAACTTACAATGGGCCAGCGTAGCTCAGTGTTTATAAGTGCGAAATTATTTCCGTTCCGGACGTTTTGGGTAAAACCACGCATGTTGGTTGCTACTGCCTGGTAAACATAATTAGCTTCCAGGTCAATGCGTGTATCCCGGTCAAACATTGGAGTTTCATTGCTTATGTTGATCCAGTTATCTACCCCTCCAAGGTAATAAACCAAAAGCGCTGACCCGAATGAACTCGAAGCAGCAAAACGACTGGCAAGAATTAAATTCCGGTGAATGGGCAGATAATGTCTGAAATCACATCCCACCACAAAAAGGTCTGTTTCTTTTTGATCTATTTGTTTATAATACTCCCCAAAGATTTTAAACCTGCCTCCTTCATTAATGTTTATCATCAAATTACGGGTGTTGTCAAATATATATTCGAGTTTTAGTCCGCCCCAATAATCAAATTCATTATCACGCAGTAAATTTTGAAAATCGGTGGTAAGGTAAGCTTGTTTGTCTTGTCTGAAAGTCAGTGTGCTTTGTACTGCAGACACCTGGTTGAAAGGATACCGCAATACATACATCCCCTGGTTTAAATAACTATTGTATATTTTATTGCCGCTCAGGTTGCGCATAGTCTGGCGATGAAAAATGTACTGTTTGTTCAATCGTGAGCTCAAGTCTTCAAAACTGAACAGGTATTCATTGCTGTCAAAATTGCCTGCAAATCTGAATCCGCCGGTAATGCGATAATCTTCAAACATATCCATGGCTTCAACGTTAAGCAAAATGTTAAATCCCGGATTAAAATAAAACGCGCTCCCTGTAAATTTTTGATAACTGGAATTGAGAAATCCAAAATCAATTTGGTTGATGATCCTTGATGTGTAAAAATTAACAAGGTTTTTATTCGTTGGTTTCTTTTTTAAGTTACCATCTTCATCAAAATCCCCTTCTTTCTCGGTTTCTTCCAGTATATCCGGGTCCAGCTCATAAGCGTTGATGTTGATAAGGCTGTCTTTTGGTTTTTCTGGTTCCGCTGTTTTCTTTTCCTCTTTTTGTTGGGCTTTTGTTTTGAAATCTTCAACATAGGACTCCCGAAATGATGTGCTATCCGGGGCAGCTTGTTTGTCAGGATTAATTTCTTTTGTAAATATATTGTATGATTTATTTTGATAGTAAATTTCTGATAAGATTTCGCTTTCCTCAGATAATTCATGTTCCAGGATATTCATTTTATAATTTGTCATGGGGTGGGAGCGCATAAAATGCCGGTAATGGGTTACGGTATCAATGTAACTTATAACTGAATCATATTTAGCAACATAGCGATTGTACACCCCTGTTTTATTGCTTAAATAAATGTAATAATTATTTTCAGTGATGTACGCCTCTTTCTCATCAATCGAAGGCGTTTTTGTGAGTTGCGTAAGTTGATTGTCTGATTTTTCAGTATCGTAAAGAAAAATATCACGGTTTTGCTGAATGGGGATTTGATGTGCTTTGGTGTCTCCAAGTGAATCCACACTCCGGTTGGATAAAAACAGGATTTGTTTGGAGTTATTGATAAAAACCGGATGAAAGTCATCTGCCTGATCGTATGTAAGATTTTGATAGGTGTTTGCTGTGAGGTTATAAATAAATATATCACTGCGGCCATTGTTGAATCCGCTGAAAACAATTTTCATCCCATTGTCTGAAAAATCAAATTCATTAACTTTATCAAACCCCCTGAGTTCGGTTTCCTTAATCTCTTTTGTATTGAGGTTATATGCGAGGTAATATATTTTACCTTTTTTTTCAACGATAAATCCCAGTAATTTCCCGGTGGGATGCCATTTAATCAGCGGATATGTGTAGTCTGTGATTTGATCAAGTTTATGCCCCTGACGGTATATTTTGTTTTTTTTACCGGCAGGAATATCTTTTATGAAGATTTTCATCTTTCCAATGATGTTGCTGGAATAAGCCAACTTGTTTCCTTTGGGACTGATGGCGGCTTCCTGGTATTTACGGTCTTTCCTTGAGCGTTGTAATTGTTGTTTTCCCTCCGGGGTGTTGGATGATGCTACTTGTTTTTTGAAAAGATCATAAAAATACATATTCCAACTGTAAGAGAGGGATTTTAGGTTTGTTCCCAGCACATAAAGAAATCCACTTTCTATGTTTTTGGATATACGCGTCAGATACAAAATAGTAGGAATAACCTCTTCCCCATATGTACTGGCTATGTAATACCATATTGAATGTCCCGCGTAAATGGCCTCTTCACCGGAAAGGTGATTGATTTTTTCATAGCGTTCATTCATTATCCCGTCTTTAATGTAATTTTCCGTTTTTTCATCCCATGGTTTGGATAAATAGGATATGAGTCCTTTGTAATACCAGTCCGGAAAACTCATGAGTGTATTGTTGGCTGCTTTGTTTTTCCAATCAGAACCGAATAGTATCTGATTGATCATGACTTCAGTAATTGAAGAGCGGAGTTGCTCCTGTAATTTTTGTTGATCGCCTTCTACATATAAAAACACGATGTTGTCAACAATGGTGGTGGCACCTCCTATATTGTATTCATTGCTCAGCGTTTGCAATCCGATATTACTCTGCCTGAAATCAGAAAGGTTATGATACACAACAAATATCAGCCGCTGGTTTAGTTTATAATCCAACCGGGAACTCATGTTTTCAATTTCCCGGTATGCCATTTCGGCTACTGTTTCAGCCAGTTCTTTTCCCCCGGTATAGAAATACGTGTCAAATTTTTCGTGGCGCATGAAAAACCAGTCGAATTCTTCATACTGTACTCTGTTTTTTCCAAAACTCATTTGATGACCATTGTAAAACTGAGCCTTCGAAACTAAGGAAACACAGGCCAGAAGTGTGATAAGCAAATATGTCAATACGTTTTTCACGGGCCGGTCTGACATATATACGTTTATTTTCATCATTCAAATGTAATATTTTGACAGGAAATATCCTTAATAATTCTTTATAATAGTATTTTTGATCAGATATTTCGATATGTGTAAAAATATGTGTTATGGAATAACGAATGGAACATAGAAAAAATGATGCGATGATTTCAAAAATAATTTCCGGTGGTCAAACAGGGGTTGACAGGGCAGCTTTGGATGTAGCTATAAAACTCGGAATTACTCATGGAGGATGGTGCCCAAAAGGCCGCTTGGCGGAAGATGGCATCATTCAGGAAAAATACAAGCTTTCGGAAACCTCCTCAAGCATATATCAGCAAAGAACCAGGATGAACATACAGGATTCAGACATTACATTGATTGTCATTAAAAACATAAAATGGGGGAGTGGTACGTTGTTTACCAAAGACATGTGTATCAAAATGCAGAAAAAATTTGCCGTGTTGGATGTTGATGAACTTACTGACCCGAAACCAATAAGGCATTGGTTGATGGAACAGGAAGCAGAAATTTTAAATGTTGCCGGGAACCGCGAGTCCACAAGCCCCGGTATTTATCAGGACGCGTATAAGTTTTTTTTGATGTTATTCGATGCATTTGAAATGGATGAATCTTACTTGAAAAAATGATAATTATCGATGCTAAATACAAAATGTCAAAGTTGTTTTTTTCTTCTTTACTTTAGCATTTTACATTTTAAATTTATAGCATCAAACACCAAACTATCAATAGCTTTGGCTAGAATATTTTGCAATTCTACATTGCTG
>JAQIDD010000067.1 GCA_027858215.1 Candidatus Delongbacteria bacterium
CCCCTATATTTGAAAAAAGAGAAATATGCCTGTTTACAATAAAGATATTGTTGAAAATGTAAAAAACAGAAAGCCTAAATTTGCCGCCGGGAACGGTAAAGAGGGGGGTATGTTGCTAGTAAAATGTTAGTGAATGAAATAATACCTTTGGGTTGTTCTATTCTTCGTAAATAATATCGGTATATTCTTCGATTTCACCAACGATACGGAATTCTGTCCTGCGGTTTTTGGCCCGGCCTTCAGGATTATCAGAACCGTCGGGATTAGTGTTGGAGGCAATTGGTTTGGATTCCCCGTAACCTTTTGCTCTTAATTGCCTTTTGGGAATGCCTTTTTCAACCAGATAATTTACAACGGCTTCTGCACGTTTTTGAGAGAGGTATAAATTATAATCATCACTACCAACATTATCAGTATGAGAACTGATTTCTATGATGATTTTTGGATGTTCTTCAAGCAATTTGTAGATGGTATTATCAATGGTTTGTTTAGCTTTTTCAGAGAGTTTAAAGTCATTATATTCATAATAGACATGTTTAAGAATAAGCGGTTCTGTTGGAATGGTATTGATAATGATGGCATCCATATGAATTGTATCATTGTTCGTAATGTCTTTTGTTGATAATGAAAACACTTTTTCCTCGCGGTTAAAATCATTGACTTTTAATATGTAATTAATCCCCTGTTCAAGGTTGAACCAATATCTGCCATTGATGGTAGAATCTGTCTTAATAAAACTTTCCTCTCCCGTATCGGGATCTTTCATAAACAGAGACACAGGATATTTATCCAATAATTCCATGGAAGCAGAATCTTTGGAATCATATTTGACATGATCCAGGGTGAGGTTTTGTTCATATTCTTCACGTATGCTATTATAGAAAGAAAGATCAGTAATACCATAAATTTTTCCGGTCAGCCAGATGCGGATGTAATCACTGTCAATGTACCGGTAAATATCATCACAACAGGTTGAATGCCTGATTGATTTGCCTGCCGGCCTGTTGGAGACAAAATAGCCAAAATACCCTTCGACAGCTTTTGAGAAATACAAATCATCAACTTCAGAATTTACCGGTTTCCCCAGGTATTCAGGATCTGAAAAATTGCGTCCGTTTCCTCTGGAACGAAAGACATCATAACCACCATAGTTGGGATAGCCGTTGGAGCTGAAGAAAAGTGTCCGGCTATCCACATGGTAATAAGGAGTAATTTCATCGGCAATGGTATTTATTCTTCTGCCGCAATTTCGTGGTGAGGTATAAGCATCCCGGCGCGGATCCCAATAAGTGTACCAGATGTCCATGCCACCCTGTCCACCCTCTCTGTCTGAAACAAAGTATAAAATGTCTGTATTGCGCCTGGAAACACCTACAGCAGGCATTGTTGATGTAGCAAACGGTGTGTTGATTTCGTCATTTAAGCGCTGAGGTTCCTGCCAGATGTTGTTTTTCTTTTCCGTTTTATAAAGGTGGCAGATCATGTTGTTGTCTGTGCCCTTGTTGCATCGTGTGAAATAAAAGCTATTTCCGTCCGGAGAGAATGCGCCGTTGCCTGTGTTATATTCACTTGAGTTGATAACATCATCGCCAAATTCCCCTGTTGTTTTCCATGTCTGGCCTTGTTTTACAGCTTGAAAAAAACGGCGTTTAGGAATAGTATCCCTCATTGGATCAAAATAAGTAAACTCATCCAGTGGCAGGGAGGCATAAACCAGGCGATTTTCACCGCGTGGAATGGGGTTGAAATCAATGTGACTGTGATTGATTTCATGCATGTTGTTGATTACATAATTGGATTGTATGCTGTCTTCAATAGCCATTTTACAGCCTTCAATTTCCGTTTCAAGCCTGTGGCTGTAATACCTTGTATTGTCCACATCATTTTGATAGCGTTTAAAAACTTCAAATTCGCGCAGAGCTTTTTTATATTTTCCCTGCATCTTGATGCAAACAGCTTTTTTAAATTGAGCGGATGTATACTTGAATCTTTTTTCCCTGAATGCTTTTCTGTAGTATATTTCTGCCTTTTCATAGTTTTTTTCTCTAAAATAGAGTTCCCCAAGTGTAAATAATATTTTTGCATCTTCAGGTTTTTCTTCAACGTACACAGACAAGTAATCCACGGCAGTGTATATGTCACCAGCTTTCATTGCTTGTATGCCGTATCGCTTTATTTGCCGGGTGTTCATGTCATCAATGTTTTCCTGACAGTATGCCTGGGACAGGTTAAACAAAACATAAATAAAAAGCGTAGTTAAGAAGCAAATGTGTTTCATGATTAATATCTGTCACAAGGGATTGCAATACGTTCTAATTCTTTCACAAAATTGGTATAAACCAGCGATATTTCAAAAGCACCTTTAAAATTTGTGGCTTGTCTTAGACCGGATACATTTATATCATAACTAATGCCTATATCAAACCCCATAAACCCCAATCCTGCAATAACAACAAAAGCATCGCTTGTACTAAATTGAGTGCGGAATTCAGCTCCGGCATAGATTTTTTCAAGTAATTTTTCCCTGTTAAAACTATATCCAGCAATGCCTCCCATTAGGTAATCACTTGTTTGGGTTGTGAAACTGGTAAAAAAATCGGGCCTCACAAACCAGTGTTCTTTCAATGTAATATCTGCATAGGCATTAGCAGCCAATCTTAGAGGTAATTTGGCCCCGTCATTGTTAAGGTAACTGAGAGACGGATTGTTGATATGATAAGCACTGAATCCTGCACCCGGGGTAATTTTTTCAAACTTTTTTGTCCAGGCTATACCAGCGTTGATATCAGGGTAATTCACATTTTCATCCCAGTTATTAATTTGATAAGGCTGATCAGAATCGAAATAACCTGAGGAGTTGTTATATTGTGCTGGAAATGTAAGGGAATTCATGTCAAAGGTTTGGATTGTATATCCCGCTTGAATTCCAAAAGAGATGGTATGGCTGCGGATATTTGAAAGGTATGCCAATGATACAAAAACTTTATTAGCTGTAAGGGCAGCAGCCCCGGATTGATCATTAACAAAAAAAACACCTGCTCCAATATTTCCTCTTTTTATTTTGAAAGGTTTGTCAAAACCTGCAGAAATGGTTTTAAATCCAGGGCCTATGCTGCTCCACTGGTTTCTGTAGATGTTAGTAAATCTCCAGTTTCCATCAAACATCCCGGTGTATGATGGATTAACATACAAAGG
>JAQIDD010000141.1 GCA_027858215.1 Candidatus Delongbacteria bacterium
TCGGGATTTTAGATTTCAAGCAACTTGCGGGTCACAAAATCATTTTCGGCACGAGGTTTTGGTTCTTTTGACGGCACAAAAGAACATGAAAAGCAATTTAATCGAAATAGATTACCTACATTATATTTATTTTTGGGTGAGCCAATGCACAAAACATGTGAAGAACCATAGCGATTAGAAAAATTTTACCGCAGTTAGGTTGTTTATAATATTTTCATTGTCTATGAAAAACGCTGAAAATCTTGATGCGAAAGAATTAATAGAAGTCCCCTTAACTCAACGGAATGACATTGAGGTAGTGTTCGTATCGGTCAACGATTTCATCCGCATACCGTACAGGTTGATTACCATTGCAATAGCCGTGCCTGACTATTTCATCCTCATAATAAATCGGGTTGGATTTATGCAGAAGAAAATACCTCACATGTCCTTTCCATTTATTGGGATTTCTGCCGTATTTTTCAGCCAGACGCATAGCATCAAGAATATGCCCCGGCCCAATGTTGTATGAAGCTAGGATAAATTTCACCCTGTCTCTTTCATTGTCTATGGATTCAGGAAACTTTTTGTCAAGGTATTTGATGTATCTGGCCCCTGCATGTATTTGTGCCGGCACTGAGGAATTGGGTGATACGCCGAGAAAATCAGCCGTAGAAGGCATCAATTGCATAATACCAAAGGCACCTGCCCATGATACAGCGTTGGGGTTAAAACGGGATTCCTGATAAATGAGGGAGGCAAGCAACCGCCAGTCCCAGCCAATGGTTTCGCTGGCTTCTTTAATGTATTCATCGTATTCTGAAATGTGGCCGGCTTCACCGGAATAATAGATACTTGAGCGTGTTGTTTTTGCCCGTGAACTTTTAAAATATTTGTGATACAGGTATTTGTATTCCCGCGTTTCTTTGTATTCTGTCAACCAGCTGTTGATGCTGTCAGCAAGGTCTTTGGATTCTTTTCGTATGGCCCATGCAAGATTTTGTGGAAAACTTACCGGGGTTTTGATGTCAATGTTATCAAAATAAACATCATTGATAATAGCTACATTTTCGTCGCATACTGTATAGTCAATGGTTCCATTGGAAACCAGACGTATCAACTCTTCCATTTCAAGGCTGTCATTTTCCACAATGTGAATGGTATCTGCGATCTCTTCTGAAAGATTAACAAGCCGGCTGTATGCTGCTCCGCTTTTTTGAATGTGTATGGTTTTATCAGCAAGATCAAGTTGATTGCGGATAAATTCAACACTATCACGGGGGTTGGGTTTACGCTGAACCAACACCTGACGGGTTTGTGCTATGGGCTCGGTGAAATTAAGGTATTCTTTTCTTTCAGGGGTGATGGTAAGGCTTTGCGCAATGATATCAACATCCCTGCTATTGAGGTATTCCATGCTTTTGATTAAATCATTTTCAACCACTATATCCACTTCTACGTCATACGTTTCGCCAAATTTCTGAAGCAATTCAAACTGGAATCCCATAGGTTTACCACGGTAAACAAAATAATCTGTTGAGTTGGTACTGACATTTGCACGTATAACCCCTCGTTGCTTGATATCATGAAAATCTACCACCTGGGATTGCACTTCTTCGTCCTTTTGTTTTTCCTTTGTGCTCAACTTACAGCGACCAAATAGCATGGCCAGGAAAAACAAGGCAAGTATCAATGCAACTTTTATGTATTTAATTTTTATCATCCGGTTGTTTGTAACTAATCAGTATCAACAAAAGTAGCTCCTCACCGCAAAGACGGAAAGACGCAAAGTTCTAAATTTTTAAAATTTATTTACAAATCTTTTGAACCCTTTAATTAGTATGGGTACATTGAAATTAACTAAAAAACCTAATCGTTTATCAGCCAGTTTTAAATGAGATATAATCTGTGCCTCGTGAACAGGTAATATTGTTTCAATAGCTTTTACCTCGATAATAATTTCATTTTCAACCAAAATGTCCATTCTAAACCTTTTAGATAATTCTACTCCATTGTATACCAAAGGAATTGAAACCTCTGTTTTAATTTTCAAACCCCGTTTTTTCAACTCATATACCAAACATTCTGTATAAACTGATTCAAGCAGTCCGGGGCCCATGGCTTTGTGAACTGTAATGCAAGCATCAAGTATAATTTCTGACAACCTATTTAATTCATCTTTTTCCATTTCGTAGCGTCTTAGCGTCTCTGCGGTAACAATTGTATGTGCCTGACTATTTACGGTTGTTTTAATCATAAAACTCCCAGGAAAATCCGAAACTTATTGCTGATGGACGAGTTGGATAGTGTGACATTGTCCATGCAACATTGCCGATCAGATTTCCGCCTATGTTAGTATAACGTACAAAAGCCCTGAAACGTTTCACTTTAAAACTCATATATGCATCTGCCATCAAATTTTTTGCCAAAGTTTCGTTGGTGAGTACAAAAAAACCGGTGGCGGGTAGAAAGGTATAAGATTTATGCTGGTGTATGTAGCGTCCGTCAATGCCTATGCGCAAACGCATGTGGTGATCAAACAAGTCATGTTCGAAAAACATGCCTGTGTATCCCAGTAGCTCAGGTATGTGAATGATTGAATCCAGGCCTGCATGCTGGTACATCACATCTGCTTTCAGGCCGAACGAGCCAAGTCGAAACGTTTTGCCGGCACAAGCCCCGTAAATGTTGCCGTTGCCGTTGTATTGAGCAGGTATTCCATCAGTACCAATATACACCGGATTCTGCAGAAATACATGGTGTGCACGCAGGTTGAAATGATGTTTTTTATGGTTGAATCTCAGGTTTGTCTTTATGCTTTTTTCGTTGGAAAAACGTTGATTCCACTGATAATGATTCGAACTGTAGTGTTCATGTAAATATAAAGGTGACTCATCCCTCATGTTATTTGAAATCGATATATGCTGCATGCTATCAACTTTCCAGGTAAATTGCATGTGTGATGTAAAATCTGACTGGCGGCGTCCGGATATCCCATATTGTGCTTCCGCATTAAAGGAATAATGCGAATTATTGTCATTTAAAAGGAATATTTTTATGAAATGACTCTGAGTCAATTCATCGCCTGTGGGCAGATGAAAACGATTTACTTCATTTAGAATCCCAACAAAAGCATGGGAATCCTGTACAGAATCGTTGTAATTAAAAAATTGAATCCCGATTTGATGTATGCCTGTGGTCAGCGCTACAGAATCAAATGTGTTGGTTGAATCTCTGAATGTGTTATCATAAAACGAGTTGGGGATGTCACTGTACATCCTGCGGTTTCGCTCAATATGCACATCCTGGTATATGCTGACCGGCCCCAAATAGTGAAATTGCAACACCGTGTCTTCTTCTCTGTAAATGGTGTCTGAATAGGTTTTCCCAAAGCGGTATTCGTGGGCAAAGAACAGGCTTTGATTGTTTTGTTCAGTAGATGCATCAGTGAGGTTCACCGTAAGGTTGTCTATCCGGGTACCATTTTCATAAGCCGTATCTTCAGCAATACCTCCAAATTGTTGCGTTTGCAGTT
>JAQIDD010000285.1 GCA_027858215.1 Candidatus Delongbacteria bacterium
TAGTTCATAATGTTCAAGATTAAGGCGTGTGAAAATTTTAAACCGCAGCATACTAACGTATTCGAGGATTTAAAATTTGAGCTACAACGAAGATATTGGACATTATGGACAAACACTAAGTAGATTACATCCCGAAATAATTGTAAGTTGAATAAAAAACCTTAAGTTTGCGGAAGATATTTACAATTAAACTTCTTTGGTTTAATTTTTGCGGAAGTTTAATGACCAATATGAACATCAAATGAACCGGATAAAATATATACTCCTTTTTTTTTCTATCATAGCGGGGTCACTGTTTGTAAATTCAAAAACCGTTGGCGATATACCTGTAAACATATTCAAATCAATAGAAGCCGGTGATGTTGAATCATTAAGCAATTATTTCAGTGAATCAATCGAACTGATATTGGTGGATAAAGAAGGCATTTACAGCAAAACACAGGCTAAACAAATTCTGAAACAATTTTTCAATACCAACAGACCTAAGAAATTCAATGTATTACACCAGGGTGGCAGTGAAAATGCAAAATATGCCATCGGAACGTTAATTACCACACGAGGCAAATACCGCCTTCACTTTCTGGTAAAAATTAAAAACAACAAAGCGTTAATTCATCAATTAAGAATACAGGAGGAAGAATGATATATAAGGAATATTTGAAAGAAATCATCCAATTGGCAAAAAAGGAAGATTTAGGCGAGGGAGATCATACAACCAAGGCATGTTTCAAAAACAACGAGAACGGTAATGCACGCATTTTCGCAAAAGAAGCCGGTGTTTTAGCCGGTGTGGAAGTTGCCAAAGCAGTTTTTAAAGCATATGACAAAAACCTTAAACTGGAAACTTTTTTGGTTGACGGTGATAATATCGGACCCGGGGATGAAATATTACACATAAGCGGAAATAAAAACAGCATATTAACAGCGGAGCGACCTGTCTTGAATTTTTTGCAGCGAATGAGTGGGATTGCTACCAAAACCCGTGAATATGCAGATGCCATTCAGGATACCAAAGCAATAGTTCTAGACACACGCAAGACTACACCCGGAATGCGCTTACTTGAAAAAGAAGCGGTTCGTATTGGCGGCGGTAAAAATCACAGATTTGGATTGTATGATATGATCATGCTCAAAGATAACCACATCGATTTTGCCGGGGGCATTGATAAAGCCATAAGCCTGGCAAGAAAATACCTGGAAGAAAACAACCTGGATATTCCGGTAGAAATTGAAGTTCGCAATTTTGAGGAACTTGAACAGGTTCTAAAGTCTGAAAAAATTGACAGGGTAATGCTGGATAATTTTACGGTAGAAGACACAAAACGTGCTGTTCAGGTTGTGAACAACAGAATTGAAGTTGAAAGTTCCGGAGGCATTACCCTTGAGAATCTAAGAGCTTATGCTGAAACAGGTGTGGATTACATATCTGTGGGATCACTTACGCATCACATAAAAAGTCTGGATATAAGTCTCTACGTTGTTTAAGCTACTTAATGAAAACAGATTAATGAACCAGATTCATTATTTGAAAAAATGGCATAAAACCAAAGCCAAAAAGTTTTCGTTACCGGGATTCGGTAAATATCCTTTTTATGACATTGGGGTGTTTTTTATACGAGGCGTACAAAAAGGATCCATAAATCAGAGAGCTGCCAGTGTTGCATACAATGCTTTTCTGTCTATATTTCCGGCAATCATTTTTCTGTTCACACTAATTCCCTATGTACCGGTTGAAAATTTTCAGGAATCATTGTTAAATCTGCTTGAGAATTTTGTCCCGCACAATGCTTATCTTACCATGGAAGATACCATTATTGATATCATTACCAATCAAAGGGGGTCATTGCTTTCTATCACATTTGTTTTTGCTTTATTTGTTGCTTCAAATGGTGTGCTTGCCCTCATCAGGGCATTTAACAGTTCGTATCATGGCATAGAATACAGAAAATGGTGGATGCGACGGCTTGTTGCCATATTGTTGGTTTTTATTGAATTCATATTGATCACAATTACCATTGCTCTCCTTACGATTAACGAATCATTGTATGACAAGTTTTTCGAAGGGTCTAAATTGCTATGGTATATTTTTCTTGGCATCCGGATCATCATTATTTTGGCGTTGTTCTTTTTCAGCACATCCTTTATTTACTATCTTGCACCTGCCAGCCGTGGCAGATTCAGATTTATTTCACCTGGCGCCACACTGGCCACCATATTGATGGTGCTTGCTTCTTATGGGTTTTCATTTTTTGTCAACAATTTTGGTCAATTCAATAAACTCTACGGTTCCATCGGGACCATCATTGTTGTGCTGATATGGATTTATATCATGAGTTTTGCAGTGATCCTGGGATTTGAACTGAATGCCAGCATCATCGAAAGGGGGCGCATTGATGAAGATTCATTGCCTTCCGATCAATGATGTATCATTTTATGCCTGCTGGTTCATCTACCCCTTTTATATCAATTGTGGGTTTTGCTGATTTCATCCCTTCTGCGCGTACCGAAAAGATAAAAATCCCTGATGGAATTGTTATGAACCATGGAATAGACAAGTTTCCGGTTCATTTTCTGAACCAAAAGAAACAGAGGAGACAAAAACATAATCCGGCGCGATACCATCCACCGGGCATCGTATTTCCACTTAAGCCTTTTTATCTTATCTACCCTGGCAATATTCCCGCTGATGATGTGGCTGTTTGTCTTTTCAAGTGAAAGCATGGATTCGGAATACTCCAGACCAAGATGTTCAGCGATTGTTGGCAGCACATGTTCAGGATAAAGTGCCATTTCCTCGTAACCGGCATTCAAGGGTTTGATGCCCATTTTTTTAAGCCGCAAACGCAATTTATGGTTTTCCAGGTACCACCGTAAAAAATAATACAACACGGGTTTCCTGGTTGCCAGGTGCCGGGTGTAGCTCCAGCTTCTGACATCGCGCGTCAGGTAAATAACTTTTAAATCATGCTTTTCGTTTAAGTACTTCAGGTAAGGATAACTGTTTTTGGAGGCATCCACCATGGTCACATTGTCTCCAAAATTACGTTTCAGTAGTTCAAGGATGGCTTCCAGCTTGCCGGAATCGCTGTTCATCCCTTTTAGTATCCAGGGCACTTCTTTCCACACCACACAATCGTTTGCGTGTTTACCGCATGAACAAACGGATGTATAATGCCTGTCCCGCGAACGCTCATTCATGATGGATTTCAATTCCCCCAAACCAACAACGCCGGGCAAGGTTCCCAGCGACATATCCAGGATGGTGGATCCCGAATGCCCAAGTCCGGCTATGTAAACAATTTTTGAACCCATTTTTGTATGCATACATCACTATACTGACAGACAAACATACACAAAATTTTTCATCCTGACATGCACCGGATATCTGCAATGCCTTATCACAAAATTACATCAAACCACAACAGCAGGCCGGTGAAATGCATCACAAAAAAGGATAGATAATGTTGGATCAATCCAGGCTGGGGATGTAATCGTTTTTGATGACACGGAATTCAGTGCGTCGGTTCATTTGATTGGCAATTTCCTGTTGTTCTTCAGTTAGCTGCTCAACAAACTCAGGTGTTAGCACATGCCCTTTTTCAAGCCAGTCATATTCTTTGTGTTGTTCATCAATCACAATGGGCTGGCTTTCGCCAAACCCTTTGGTTTCCAGCCTTTCCGGAGCAATTCCTTTACTGATCAGATAATCCGCCACGGCATCTGCTCTTTTCTTACTCAGTTCCATGTTGTCTTCATCGGTACCAATCATATCGGTATGTGCCGACAATTCAATCACAAGGTTGGGATTGTTGTTCAATAATTTGACCACACTGTCAAGTGAGTGTTTAGCTTTGTCTGTAAGTTCAAAACTGCCAAACTCAAATTCAATGTTGGGAATTTCAAAAGTTTTTTGATACGTTTCTAATTCGACATTATGTACAAAGGTATGGTCATAATATAAGGTATCAGTTGTCAGCCTGGCTTTTCCGTTAAAATAACCATCTTCGTGTACCACATACACATATTCGGTGTTGGGTTTCAGGTTAAATAAAAAATACCCTGTTTCAGCATCTGTGGTATCCGTAAACATGGTTCCGTCAGATCCAATCAGATGCACAACTGCACTGTCAATAACAGCTTCAGTATCTTTATCGGTTACATACCCTTCCAGTGCAAATTCCAGGGGAGGTTTTTCAAAGTAATAGATATCTTGTCCCTTAGATCCCTCTCTGTCGGATGTAAAATACCCTTTGTCCGCATTTTTGTAATAATAAATACCAAAGTCATTTCCCGAACTGGAAAAAGGCGGTTTCATGTTTTCCACTTTCCACCTGTAACGGCTGATTTTTTTGGCTTTAAACAAATCAAGCCCCCCCATGGAAGGGTATTGCTGACTGGAGAAAAACAATGTGGAATCATCCAGCACATAAGGAAAAAATTCATCGTAAGAAGAATTAATTTCAGGGCCGGCGTTTGTGGGTTTTCCCCAATCACCATCTTCTTTGTCAACGTACCAGATGTCGGCACCTCCATACCCTCCTGTTTTACGGGCTGCAAAATACATTCTTTCGTTATCCGGTGTCAACGTGGGATGGCCAACAGACACAGAGTCAGGAACAATAGGCACGCGCTCAGGGTTCATCCATTCCGTTCCCGTTTTGGATATTTTATATATCTGACAGCCTTTCTTTTCATTTTTTTCCATCTGGCAGGATGTAAAATACATCTGTGAACCACTTTCCAAAAGACAGGGGGCGCCTTCATCATAAGGAGAATTTAACGAATCCAGCATTTGTGGGACATCCCACTCTCCTTTCCTGTTTTTTTTGGAAACGAAGATATCTGAAAACCGGTCGCCGGTAATGTCCGATTTGTCTTTTCCTGTCACTCCTTTCCTGGTGGAAGCAAAAAACACATGGTCATACCCGTCTTTTTCGACAACAGAGGTTGTAAAATCATCATCGCGTGTATTAAAATCCCTGACTTCTTTTACCTTAAAGCGTGTTTTGATATTTATCCACTCCTGTGCCATTTTGGTGGCATCAATCTTTTTTTCAAACACACTGTCTCTGCCATGAATGTCTATATATAAATTATACAGTTCAAGCGCATCTTCATAATCATTGTTTAACCGATGCACCTCCCCAAGTTTTAAATAAGCATCACGGTTGTCTTCGTCATACCTGGTCACCCTGTGCAAATATGTACGAGCAAGCCTGTAATTACCGGATAAATAATAAGCATTTCCCATTTTAAAATAAACCGGAGCCCTTTCTTCGCGGGTACTTAATTTATCAAGCACAGATTTATAGGCTTCCACAGCACGGTGATACTCCCCCGCTTCATAAATAGCATCAGCACGCTTCAAGCGTTTTTCCTGAGCACTGGTAACCCCGGAGATAAGCACAGCAATGAATATCAAAATATATGTCAGATATCGCAGATGCATTTCACTAAAATCAGATGTACTAACGTTTGCAACACAGCTTTAGTATTTAAAAGCAGCAAAGATAAAAAAGAAATTGTTCTTATGATTTTATCCGCCTACATTATAGTGGGTAGATTCAAGTATCAAATGCAACTTTTACTCGTAAAAGTTGCATTTACTAATTGAACTTAAGGTGTCACATCACCGATAATGTGCATCTTTTAGTGCCACTGCTATTTTAGTTACAACAGATTCAGGGCTAAAGCCCATATTTTTTCTAATTGTTGCTTAAAACCCTTTTCTTTTGATTGTTAACCGACCTTTAGATCAGAATTGAATAGTGTATCATTACTGCAATACATCATCAAAACCAGGGTAATCAAATTCACATGACTCCAGCTGTATCTGATTAATTGTGATGACAAAAAAGACTGGGTTTAGCCCTGATAAGCATGTATGCCTGTCTCCCCCGGGAAGAAGTTGATGATATTGCTAAGATTGAACTTTCCTCTAACATGACAGTAAAAAAACCATCTTTTAACCAGGCTCTGCTGAAAAAGTCTGAAGTGTATCATTTGCAAATCAGCAAAGCAAAGCTGTAAACTAATATTGCGAGATGAAGCTAACGCAGCAAATGATATGCTTCAGGCTAACGAAATATTTGCTTGAGTAAAAGCAAGACTTTTTACAAAATTTGTTAAAACGCTTCCGGTTTGCAAAGGAATGAGCTCATTATCTTGTTCATTATTAGTTTATTTCGTGTTTTTCGGCAGAGCCTAACTACCATTCATATTTGACACCGAAATTGCTCTGAAATATTCCATAGGTGTAGGTAGTAAGCTCGGGGATGTAAACCAAATTAACACCTGGCTGTAGTTCAATGAACAGGTGCAATTCTTTCCAGGGGTGTTTTTTATTTCCAATCCTGAAATTCAGACCAACGGGAAGGTAAACCATGCCACCAACATTCATTTTATGAGTAATTTGCTCGCTTTTGCGCGCTTCAGAATCAAAATAACCGGATGTTTGGGCAAAACCATCACCATTAAAACTGGTTCTCACATAATGATTTCTTTCATACGAAATCGTGGAATATGTATTGATGGAAACACCCACATTGACACCCATGCCGGCATAAAAAGAAAACCGTTTTGCCGGATCGCTGCGATACACATAGTTACCATCCAAACGAATCTGTTCAGAATAATAACTCATGTCATATTCATGTTTGATTACCGAATCCATATAAATAACATTGTCTGTTATTTCGGACGTGAGTGTATCGTAGGGTGTTGTTTCCTCATACCTGACATGCAATTCTTTGTATTCTGAATTGTTATAGCTTAATCCAAGATTCAGGCGGGGGCAAGCGTATTTTCTTGTGTCATAATCCGGAAAATCAAACCCCAGCATAAACGATATGGTATTGGTCATGCTGTTGTAATAATAGAAATTGCTCTGATCATTGTAATCAGCCAGATCAGACACTTCATTTACCAACGGTGAATTGGGGGCAAGATTCTCAAAACCCAGCAAGGTTGCGTGGGTAAGTTTATCCTTGTGCATACCTGTAGAAACAGAAAAACTGCAAGCATGAAAATGGAATTCACGCTCATCTATTTCTGCATTATCCGTTGTGTCCTGTGAAAAAACAGGTGCACTCATACAGGTTAATAATACGGCAGTAATGAAATGATGTTTTTTCATAATACGTTGTTTATTACACCCTAAATTTACAAAAAAAAATTCAATATGTAAAAAGTTCTTCGGACAAATACTTACCTTTGTTGCTTAAAAGGAAAGAATTAATAGAAAGCCTCTTAAGAATACAGAACACACACTATGGATTTTTCATCACTGAATTTGAGTAATGAACTGCAGGAAGCTGTTTCATTTATGGGGTTTACCAAAACAACCCCGATCCAGGAGTTTGCCATACCTGTGATTATGAAAGGCAGGGATTTGATAGCAAGCGCACAGACGGGAACGGGAAAAACAGCGGCGTTTGTGCTCCCTTTGCTGGACATGATAAACAAAGACAACACACACAAGAAAGTAAAAGCGCTGATTGTTGTTCCTACGCGTGAACTCGCATTACAAATAGATCGTGACATACAAGGTATATCCTATTTCTTACCGGTAACTTCGCTGCCTGTTTACGGAGGTGGTGACGGATCGGAATGGACACAGGAACGCAAAGCCCTTACCGAAGGTGTTGACATTGTGATTGCAACCCCCGGTAAATTGCTGGCTCACATCAAACTTGGCTATGTTGATTTCAGCAGACTGCAATATTATATTTTGGATGAAGCAGACAAAATGCTGGATATGGGCTTTTATGATGATATCATGCGCATAACTAATCAGTTGCCGAAAAAGAGGCAAACCATGATGTTCAGCGCAACCATGCCGCCAAAGATCAAGCAAATGGCACAACAACTTCTGAATAATCCCGAAGAAATCAACATCAATTTATCCAAACCCGCAGAAGGTGTTTTGCAAGCTGCATATCCCGTTCATGACAAGGACAAAATCCGCCTCATTTCTCACTTGTTGAAAGACAAGCTGGATTATAAACGCATACTGATTTTTACAGCCACAAAAGTCCAGGTCAATGAGATTGTAAGGTCTCTGAATAAAATGGGGATGAATGCACATGGTATATCGTCAGATTTTGCACAGAGCGAACGGCAGGACATCCTGAACCGCTTTAAAGCTGCCCGCATCCGCATTTTGGTAGCTACTGACGTGCTAAGCCGTGGCATAGACATCAAAAATATTGATATTATCATCAATTATGAAGTTCCCCGGGATGCTGAAGATTATGTTCACCGTGTTGGAAGAACGGCCAGGGCAGAACAATCAGGCATTGCTTTAACGCTGGTCAACCCCACACAGATGGGAGACTTTGAAAAAATTGAAAAACTGATAGAACAAACAGTCAGGAAGCAGAAACTACCTTTTGCCCCTGATAAAACGCCGGCATGGAATGTAACACAAAAGCACCGGCATCACGGGAAACCGAGAAACAAGTCATTTCATCATAAAAAGAAAAATTCACGACGCAAATAAAAACGCCCCGGTTTTCGGAGCGTTTAAGCCTTATTTTACTTCAGGTTTCTGATCTTTGAAAATCGGTGGTTTGACCACTTCAGCTTCAAGGCGTTTTTTGCGGATTCCTATCCATATTTTTGTACCGGATTTCCAGTAACCTCTTTTCAGATAGGCCAAACCAATGCCATTGTTCATCATTGGGGACATGGTTCCGCTGGTCACCTCACCTATTTCTTCTCCATCTTCATTATACACAGGATAATGCTGCCTGGGAATGCCTTTTTCGTTCATCACAAACGCTTTAAGCATCTTATCCGGTTTCTCGGTTTTCAATTTTTCATGGTAATCACGCATGATAAAGTCATTACCATCCACAAATTTCGTGGCCCAGCCCAATCCGGCTTCTATTGGTGATGTAGTATCATCAATATCATTGCCGTACAGGCACATTTTCATTTCCAATCTCAATGTATCCCTGGCGCCAAGTCCGATTGGTTTGATTCCAAATTCCTTACCGGCATCAAGCACAGCGTTGTAAATAGTTTTGGCATCGGCATTTTTCATGTATATTTCACAACCTCCGGCACCGGTATAACCTGTTGTTGATAACACAACATCATCTACGCCGGCAAACTTAAGGGTTTTGACGGTGTAAAACTCCATATCCATGATGTTCTCATCTGTGAGTTTTTGCATGGCTTTCCTGGCATAAGGCCCCTGAACAGCAAGTAAACTGAGTTGATCGGATAAATTTTTCAGTTCATTGCCAACAGTGAGATCAAAAGCTTCGGCTTGTTTTTTACACCATTCCCAGTCTTTTTCAATGTTTGCAGCATTGACCACCAACCAGTATTTATCTTCGGCAAAGCGATACACAAGAAAATCATCCACAATACCACCTTTGTCATTCGGCATGCAGTTATACTGAACTTTACCATCAACCAATGTATTGACATCATTTGAAGAAATGCGCTGAAGAAATGCTTTAGCATTGGGGCCGCTGACTTCAAATTCACCCATGTGTGATACATCAAACACCCCCAGTTTTTCGCGAACTGTCCGGTGCTCTTTTTTAATCCCTTCAAATTCTACGGGCATATTAAAACCGGCAAATGGCACCATGCGCCCACCCATGGATTTATGAACTTCTGTAAGTGCAGTATTTTTCATTTCAAACAAGTATTTAAATTATCAAATAAGTTATCATAAACCAGATTCGTTAATCATTCTTCAACACAGTAAATTCAACACGCCGGTTGAGTTGTCTTCCTTTTTCTGTATCGTTATCTGCAATGGGTTGTTTAAATGCGTATCCCTCATATTTGAGGCGACTCTTCTCAATGCCATGGTCAATCAGGTAATCTACAACCGATTTGGCACGTTCCCGTGATAATTTAATGTTGTATTCAAGGCTTCCTCTGTTGTCTGTATGACCGCTGATTTCAATCACAAGTTTTGGATTTTCCTTCAGCACGTCCACCACTTTATTGAGCTCAGTGAAAGATGATTCACGCAGGGTTGCTTTATCGTAATCAAAAAAGATGTTTTTCAGTACAATTTTGGTTCCCACTTCAATGGGTTGCAAAAGCACTTCTTTTTTGACCTGTTCAAACTCGGATGTATCAGCAATATTAAAGTTTTCGGAATGAAACATATACCCTTCTTTATTGACTGAGAGGCCGTAATTTTTACCTGCAGGCAGGCTGGCCACAAATTTACCAGTAGCTTCATTGGAAGTCAATTCAACAATTTTCTCATTTTTTTCATTGTCCACAATTTCAATGCTGGCTTTCAGGGGTTGTAGTGTTTTAACATCTTTCACAATGCCTGTAAAGAGGGTTAACCTTGCTGTGGGTTGTGTTTTTTCATCTGCTTCCACTTCTTTTTCAGGATACAGGATTTGGTAAATATCATAAGAACCATATCCATCGGGACGCACTGAGCTAATGTAAGCATGTCTGCCATCAGCAGCAATCGAGAAAAAGGCTTCCTCATCAGGTGTGTTGATAGGATAGCCCAGGTTTACGGGAGCAGACCAGTTACCATTGGTATCTCTTGCCGATCTGAAAATATCAAAGCCTCCCATTGTATTATGACCTTTGGAACAAAAATACAATGTACGACCATCGGGATGAATAAGTATGCCTTCTTCATCATATTCCGTATTGATCACAGGTCCTATGTTTACCGGCTCTCCCCAGGCTCCCCATGGTTGTTTTTTGCTGATAAAAATATCACGTCCACCAAAATTATCTGTTGGTCGGTTTGATACTAAATACATGGTTTTCTCATCATAGGAAACACTAACTTTTGACTCATGGTATTCTGTGTTTATTGGTTCACCAAGGGACTCGGGATCCTCCCAATTATCCCCATCCTGTCTGGAGACAAAGATATCACCGCCCTGTTTGGTTTGCGCTTTATACACATACAACACCTGTCCGTCAGTGGATATTCCACTGATGGCATCATGGCCTTTAGTATTGATAGGAGATTTGAAACGTTTGGATTTTGACCATGTACCATCTTTCTGTTTATCAGCATACCAAACGTCTTCACAATATTTACCATCAGCTTCATCGATCGGATTACCAATGTATTTACGCCGTGCCGTAAAAATCAACCTGGAACCATCTGCAAAAATCATGGGATTGTATTCCGGGAATTCTGTATTGATGTTTGGCCCCATGTTGCTTATTTCAACATCCACGGTATCTTTGATAATTTCAATGCCGCTGCGGCATTCGGTAATGTGTTTATTAACCCTATTCTTTTTTGCCACATCCATTTTTGGATGCATGGAAAGGTAAGCAGAATAACTATTCAGGGCTTGTTCAAACTGATAATTCAAATGCCTGGCCCGCCCCAATTTAAACAACACATCATCCATGACGTTTTTATCAAGAGAATAGGCTTTTTCCAGGTAAGGGAGGGCTTTTGTTTTCTCTATGGATAAAAGGTAAGCACTGCCAATTTTATAATTCAGTGTAGCGTTATCAGGATTCAATTCCTGTGCTTTCATGTAATGCTCAATTGCCTTTTCAGGACCTGCATTATTATCCATAACCTTATCGCCATTTCTGATTTGGCGTTTTGCAGACCTGAGTTCACTTTTGCGATCAGAAAAGTTTGAGCGCTTAAATTTGACATTTTCCTGTGCCATTCCTGACACCAGGAAGCACAATAAAGCAAGAATAACAAAGCAGCATTTTTTATACATGAAATTACATTTCTAATAAAATTAAATTCCGTTAGTTTACACTGAGAACTTTGAACTCAACCCTGCGGTTATTTTGCCTGCCCTCTTCGGTATCGTTGGTATCAATTGGTTTGAGATAAGCATACCCTTTGTATTCAAGTCTGCTTTCATCAATTCCCATGTTAACCAGGTAATCAACAACGGCTTTTGCACGTTCCTCAGAAAGCTCGGTATTGTATTTCAGCGATCCTCTGTTATCGGTATGTCCTCCAATTTCAATGCGCATATCGCCATAATTGTTGAGTAATTTATAAAGCCGTTCAAGTTCGGGGTATGATTCAGGCCTAAGGGTTGCTTTGTCATAATCAAAGAAAATATTTTTCAGGACGATGCTTGACCCCACTCCCACTTTACTGAGTACAATGTCTTTAATTACTTCCTGATAACCTGTGGCTGCGGGGATATTAAAGTTTTCCGAGTGGAAAAGATATCCTTCGGCTTTCACACTGATGCCATAATTTTTACCCGAGGGCAGGGACACTATGTATTTTCCGGTGCTGGAATTTGAGTGGGTGACATTGATGACTTCATTTTTCTCATTGTCCACAATTTCAATTTCTGCTTTGATGGGTTGTTCAGAAATAGCATCAGTTACAGTTCCTTTCAGCAAGGTAAGCCTTACCGTTTTGACCTCTACCTCTTCAGCTACGATTTTATCACTAATGGTAGAATTCAGGCTTGCCATCAATTTGTCTTCAGTCCCATGTACCATCAATTTTTCAGGACCGAGGAATGTAATGCGGTAAATATCCTGTCCGCCGTAACCTGATTCCCTAACTGTGCTGTAATATCCATACCTGCCGGATCCGGCCATCACAAAAAACACATCCTGATCCGGGGTATTGATTGGGTAACCAAGATTTACGGGCTCAGACCAATCACCATCATTGCCCTTTTCGGTATAGAAAATATCGTATTCCCCCATACTGCTATGGCCTACAGAGCTAAAATACATTGTCCTTCCATCTGCATGAATAAAACAGGCTTCTTCGTTGTATTCAGAATTAATTGGTTTCCCAATGTTTTTGACATCTCCCCATCTTCCTTTGTCGTCTTTTTCACAGTAATATATGTCTTTTCCACCATAGGATTTCTGGCCAAGATCATCTTTTTCCCTGTCACTGACAAAATAGAAATATTTTCCATCGGGAGATACGGAAGCACTGGTTTCATGGTATTTTGTGTTGATGTGTTTTTCCATTTCTTCCGGATTTGACCATTCGTCTCCTTCCAGGTTGCTTTCCATGATGGTGCCGGTTGGAGTTCCGTTGTAGGTATATAGGATTTGCCCGTCATAAGAAAGGCCAATCGAAGCGTCATGCCCGTCTGTGTTGAGATCACGCATGTTGGTAGCGTTTGTCCAGCGTCCCTGGGCATCTTTAACCGCCATGTACAAATCTTCATAAAACTGAAAATCTTTGGGGTCACGTTCACCGCCGGCAGTTCCTTCCCTACGGGAGGTAAAAATTATCATGGATTCATCAGCCGTAATAACTGGTCCATATTCAGGATACTTTGTATTTACAGTTGGTCCGATGTTATCGACAAACACCCTTATGGGATTGTTATAGAATTTTTTGGCATTGTTGCACTGTTCTATTCTTCTTTGAGCCTTGTCAATAATTATTTTATCATAACTCGAATCTCCGGTTTCCTCATACGTATTGATAAATTTACTGGTCAGATCAATAGCTTTATCAAACTCATAGTGATAATGATAAGCTTTCCCGAGCAAATACAGAATATCCCGGGCCACATCTTTATCCATCTCATACGCCTTATCGAGTATCTTTATGGCTTTTTCTATTTTTTTATCAGCCATGTAACACACCCCTAACTTATAATTCAAAGGCGGGTAATCACTATTATACCTTTCAGCTTTTTCGTACAAAGGCAATGCTCTTCTCAAAGACCCCCTGGATTTGTTTTCATAAAAATCATCTGCATCTTTCACAGCATTCCAGGCATCCCTGAAACCGTTTTTGCGATGTTTGAAATCACCTTTGTCTATAACCAGATCAAATTGTGCCAGCGAATAGGTTGCAGACATCATGACAATTCCCAAACATACTATACAAGAGTTAATTACGTTTTTCATAAGTCAAATGTTTTAATCATTAATCACAATAAATCAAATATGCATCAGCTTGTTCTACTCCAAGTTCAACTGCTTTTTTCCAGTCTTTACACGCGCCTTCAAAATCCCTCATCATTTCTTTTGCGCTTCCCCTGTGAAGGTAGGCATAAGCATAGTCAGGATCGAGTGCAATGGCTTTGGTGTATGAACTCACAGCCTTTTCATATTCTTTTTGTTTATAATAAACAAGGCCCATGTTGTTATGAGCATAAGCGTAATCCCTGTCAATGTAAAGGACTTCTTCAAAATCTTTCAGGGCTTCTTCGTATTTGCCTTTCTCATATTTAGCAATTCCGCGGTTGTTTAATGCAACCACATAATCACTGTCAATTTCAAGGGCAGCATCATAATCGGTGATAGCGTTATCATACTCTTCCATGATGCGATAAACACTCCCTCTGTTGGCAAAATACATGGGATTATCGTCATCATATTTTATTGCTTTGGCATAATCGCTGATCGCTTTTTCATAATCTTCAAGCCTTCGATGCGTACTGGCCCGGTCATTGTAAATCATTGCATTTTTATTATCTTCTTTTAAAGCATGATCAAAATACCTGAGCGCTTGTTCATATTCTTCATTCATAAATGAAATTACCCCGAGGTAATAATCCATTTTTGGATTTTCAAATCCCAGTTCTTTGGCTTTCAACAGTTTTTTTCCTGCTTCAGGATAATCTTCCTGCCTCATGGCAATGATGCCCATAATGTAATAAGCAGATTTAAGTTCTGAATTTAGTTCAGTGGCCTTTTCTATGTCGGTTTTTGCCAGGTCCAGTTTGGAAGATTGGAAATAAGCAGACCCCCGGTTCAGGTAAGCTTGTGCAAAATCAGGTTTTAAACTGATTGCCTGGTTAAACTTATTGATTGCCTGTTGATACTGCTCAGCTTTCATGTAATCCACTCCGGCGTTATATTCCAGTTGAGCTTCCTGTCCTTCTACCGCTACGACACTATCACTACGTGTTGTATCCACAACAATTTTCGTCGGTACAACAATGTTGTTCTTAGCGGTATCTGATTCATTTTGTGCAAATGCTTTTCCCATCATACAAAACACAATTAAGAAAAGCAGGTAAAATCTGTGTGTTGTTTTCATAACTATCAAATTTTTAATAAAAACACTAATTTCACTTCAAATATTATGCCTAAGGCAAAGGTTCGGCGCCTGGCCTGCCATGGCAATTTTTATATTTTTTTCCGCTACCGCAAGGGCAGGGATCATTTCGTCCTGTTTTTTTTGTGGCACGCACAGGTTCAGCTTTTTGTTTGCCTTTGGATGGATCATTATAACCAGGATCCTGCCGCCCTGTTTTCATGTTGCTGGTATCCAGTTTACGGCGTTTTTCAGCTTCTTTGACCTCATCTGGGTTTTCAATTGGAATTTGCCCTTTCATCAGCACAGACACAACAGACCTGTTGATTCTTTTAAGCAATCCTTTAAACAAATCGTATGCTTCAAGTTTATAAATCAGCAATGGGTCTTTTTGTTCATAGGATGCATTTTGTACCGACTGGCGTAAATCATCCATTTCCCTGAGGTGCTCTTTCCACATTTCATCGATGGAAGCCAGCACAACAGTTTTATCATACGATTCAACCACTTCACGGCCTTTTGTTTCATAAGCTCTTTCAAGGTTGACAATGACTTTATAGGTTTTATTTCCATCGGTAACAGGCACTACGATGTTCTTATAAACCGCAGATTGAGTTTTATACACGTGCTCAATCACCGGGAATGCTTGATCAGCAATACGATTGACTTGTTGCTTATGGGTTTCTACGACTTTCTCATAAAGTAAATCAACCAGTTCATATGGTTTTTTGGATTTAAATTCCTCATCACCAAAAGGCGCTTCTATGGAAAGGTTTCTCAATAAATCCAGCTGAAAATCTTCAAACTCCGAATTTCCATGATGTTCGTCAATGAGCGCAGTGCAAAGGTCAAATATCATATTAGCGATATCCACTCCCAGCCTTTCTCCATCAAGGGCATGCCTGCGTTTTTTGTAAATAACGGTACGCTGGGCATTCATTACATCATCGTACTCAAGCAAGCGTTTACGAACACCAAAACTGTTTTCTTCAACTTTTTTCTGTGCTCTTTCTATAGACCGGGAAATCATTTTATGCTGTATCACTTCACCTTCTTTCACTCCCATTCTATCCATCAATTTTGAGATGCGGTCGGAACCGAACAAGCGCATAAGGTCATCTTCGAGTGACACATAAAACTGAGAAGATCCGGGATCTCCCTGTCGTCCAGCTCTTCCCCTCAACTGGCGGTCAACACGGCGGGAATCATGACGTGCGGTACCAACAATAGCTAGTCCACCGGCTTTTTTTACCTCATCACTGATTTTAATAACCGTACCACCTCCCGCCATATTGGATGCAATGGTAACTGCACTTTTTCTACCGGCTTCTGCGACAATAGCAGCTTCACGTTTATGCAATTTGGCATTCAATACATTGTGTTTAATGCTGCGCCTGTTAAGCATACGGCTCAGGATTTCAGAGATATCCACAGAGGTTGTCCCGACAAGTACAGGCCGTCCTTTTTTTGTTAATTCAACGATATCATCAATGGCTGCCTGATATTTTTCCCGTTTTGTTATATATACCATGTCCAGCATATCTATACGGATTACAGGTTTGTTTGTTGGGATTACTACAACATCAAGCTTATAAATATCCCAGAATTCACCAGCTTCAGTTTCAGCAGTACCCGTCATCCCGGAAAGCTTATGATACATTCTGAAATAATTCTGCAAAGTAATGGTAGCATGCGTTTGTGTTGCCGCTTCGATCGTCACGTTTTCTTTGGCTTCAATAGCCTGGTGCAAGCCATCGGAATACCGTCGTCCTTCCATGATACGGCCGGTCTGCTCATCCACAATTTTCACCTTGTTATCAATGACCACGTACTCAACGTCTTTTTCAAAAAGCGTATAAGCTTTGAGCAATTGGTTAATGGTATGCACACGTTCAGATTTGTTGGAAAAATCAGTAATCATTTCTGATTTTTTCTCCGCTTTTTCTTTTGGATCTGTATATTCTTTTTCAATTTTAGCAATTTCAGAACCAATATCAGGAAGCACAAAGAAAGAGGGGTCTTCACCGGATTCAGCAAGCACCTCATACCCTTTGTCAGTGATTTCAACAGCATTTTGTTTTTCATCAATCACAAAATACAGGTCATCGGTTACTTTGTGCATGTGTTTGGAGTTGTCCTGCATGTAATAATTCTCTGTTTTCTGCATGAGGGTTTTGATGCCCTCCTGAGAAAGGAATTTAATCAAAGGCTTATATTTAGGTAAGGCCTTATATACCTGCAGCAATTTAAAACCTCCCTTTTCCCTATCTCCGGCTGATATTAGCTTTTTTGCTTCATTAAGCAAAGAAGTAGCCAGGGTACGCTGGGAATTATAAAGGCGTTTTATGACATCTTTATATTGATCAAACATCTGATCTTGCGTCTGCGATGTTGGGCCGGAAATGATCAAAGGTGTTCTTGCATCATCAATGAGCACAGAATCCACTTCATCCACGATGGTAAAATTATGCCTTCTCTGCACCTGGTCATCCAGGCTCAGTGCCATGTTGTCCCTCAGGTAATCAAAGCCAAATTCGTTGTTGGTACCATAAGCAACATCAGCATTATAGGCTTTCCTGCGATCCGGTGAATTTGGTTGATGTTTATCGATGCAATCCACTGAAAGGCCATGGAACTGAAAAATGGGCCCCATCCATTCAGCATCGCGTTTAGCCAGGTAATCATTCACGGTAACAAGATGTGTCCCTCTGCCTGTCAATGCATTCAGATAAAGCGGTAATGTTGCTACAAGTGTTTTGCCCTCACCTGTGGCCATCTCGGCAATTTCACCATGGTGCAACACGATGCCACCAATGAGCTGAACATCATAATGTACCATATCCCAAACAATTTCATTGCCTCCGGCTACCCACCGGTTAAAATACACTGCTTTATCGCCACGTATTTCAACAAAATCATTGTCAGGAGCCAATTGTTTGTCAAATTCCGATGCCGTAACGACAATTTCTTCATTCTCTTTAAACCGTCTTGCTGTTTCCTTAACCACTGCAAAAGCTTCAGGGATCAAATCATCCAGGATGGTTTCGATTTTTTCATCAATGCCATCTTCAATCTTATCAATCTCATCGTAGATGGCTTCACGTTCATAAATGTCTTTTGTGCGGGCTTCCTGTTTCAGAGATTCGATATGTTTGTTATCCTCAGCAATGTAATCTGCGATTTTCTGTTTCAGCTTTACTGTACGGGCACGGAGGGTATCATTGTCTTCATCCTGCAAGCCGTTATACACCTCTAATATTTTATCTACAAATGGTTGATTTTCTTTCAGATCTCGTTCAGCTTTCAAACCGAACATCTTTGTCATCACACTGATAATTCCCATTTCGTTATTGTCCTTAAATTTATTTCATACAAAATTAATCAAATTAAAACATAATTAAAATGAAAAACGGAATAAATATACAAATAAGTTAAGCGTTGGATTTATTTACAGAAATTTACTCAGGAATTTGAAAGCCTAACAAAAAAATATATTTTTGACACTGTTTTTGGCTAAGTTTTTGTAGGATATTTGAAAAAAGCGCATAATGAGGTTTAAGCGAAACATATTGATAGTGTCGGTTTTTGTTTCTATGTTAGTTACCTCATCGGTATTTTCACAACAAACCATGACGACAAATTCCGTTGGGGTTCGTTTTCTTCCACAGGCCGGTTTTAATCTTACGAAACTCACTGATGATCCCATAAGCACCTCAGAAAAATTCAGGCTTGGAATTGAAGCAGGTTTATGGGTACAAACCAAGAACCCGATATTTTTTCAGCCCGGGTTGTTTTACGCACAACAGCGCCTTGATGAGATACGCATTGATGAACTGGAGCAAAATTTAACAACAGACACCACATTAAAAAAAGTAGATTACCGTTGCCTGAAATTGCCGGTGATGTTTGGAATTCAGCTTTTTGGAGCCAGGGTTTACACAGGCCCAACTTTCACTTACATCCTCAATATGGACGAAACAGAACTGACCGAGAACCAATTCCGGGATTTAACTATGGGATTGAATATCGGCGCCGGCTTAAACATCACCATGTTCAGTTTTGATGTCCGTTACGAATACGGGATAACGCATATTTTGCACGAAAATGTAGCCAAAGCCAACATTCTTACCATCAGTGCGGGTTTTAAGTTTTAATCCCGATGTTTGTTCAATTCAGTCTTCCATCCGTTTTATACCAATTTGCGTTCAATCCTGCCTGCAGCAACACAGGAAAACACATCGGAAGTCTGGAAAACATTTACCTACGTCCTGGCGCACGTGTGAAACAATTTTCATCCAGTATTTGTCACTGTATGTGTGGCTTATATCGGTTACTGTTCATTATGCAATCAGAACAAAAGCCCTGAATTATCTTAAGGGGCCTTCTAATAATTCTTTTCTTTCAAGAAACAAATTTGATGAATAAGATGCAAGGCACAAATTTTGTGCAAATTTTGCGCAACTGACGAACGAAGCAAGTGCAGAGGCAAAGC
>JAQIDD010000372.1 GCA_027858215.1 Candidatus Delongbacteria bacterium
GTATCGGTTAAAGCAATGACCGAATATTTCGCGATGTTATCTCCAAACAAACCACTCAGGCAAATCATGTTTTCTCCCCTGACGATATCAAGCAATACGGTACCGTTTTCCGTCTCATACTCAAGTTTCACAATGCCATTTTTAACAAACATGACATGATTAACAATAACCCCTTGCTTTACTAAAGTTTCCCCCTTTTTAAAATGAATTAGCTTTTTGTTCTCCTGTTTTTCAAGATTTTCATTCACAATTTTCTCAAAAGCTTTTACATGTTGAATATTTTTCATATTATTGTTATTGATTTAGAGTCATTGCAAAATTAAGAAATATTGTAGATATATATCTGGTAACATGTTGTTATTTTTCGACACTACTTTATTCTAATATCTTATTGAAACATTGAATCTGTCGTTATTGTTTTAACAACTAATGCATTTTTATTTTGTTTATTTGTCACTATATTTTGTGATTAAAATTATAACACATGAAATTAAAAGCTTTTCTTCTATCTTTCATCATTTTGATGCTGATCTGGCTCCTGCTGACCGGTACATTTGATTTGCCCATGTTGCTGACAGGGGCTATCAGCGCAGCCATCATTTCACTGATTCTTTGTAGCCGCTGCACTATTTTTAAAGGGCTCAAACTTACCCCGGCTGCATTTTTTTACACCATTGTTTATCTTTTTGTGTTTCTGTACGAACTGATTCGCTCCAATCTGGATGTAGCACGGCGCGTTTTGTCTCCTTCCCTGCCAATCAATCCGGGGATTGTGGATGTCAAGACAAGATTAAAATCGCCCATGGCACGGATGATATTAACAAATTCCATCACGCTTACACCGGGCACACTCACTGTCGACATAGAAGATGACACCTTGTTTATTCATTGGATAGATGTCAGCTCGGAAGACCGTGAGGAAGCCACAAAAAAGATAGTAAACCGTTTTGAAAACATCATAAGCAAGATATATGATTGATACAATATTAATGATATCCCTGGGGTTTATAGGGCTGGCAATGCTCCTGACCCTGTTTCGTTTTATCAAAGGGCCTTCGGTCAGCGACCGTGTTGTGTCTTTTGATATTCTTACCATATCCTCCTTAGCTTTAATATCCATACTGGCCCTGAATTTTGGGCGGGTTATTTATATGGATGTCGCGTTGGTGTATGGTTTATTGAGTTTTTTAGGCGTCATCATCGTCGCCAGGTATTTAGAAAAAGGCATATAAATTATGGAAACACTACAAACCATTGGTGCATTTGTTGTACTGGCCGGGTCAATTTTCATTTTTCTCGGCGCCCTGGGGCTGGTTCGCATGCCGGATGTATACAACCGTATACAGGCAGGAACAAAGGCTTCCACACTGGGAACCTTACTAACCCTTGTCGGACTGATAATGATCATGCCGGCCTGGTGGAATAAATTTTTGTTGCTTGCCATTTTCGTCATCATCACCAACCCTGTATCATCTCATGTACTTGCCCGTGCAAGCCATGCAGCCAAAATCCGCTTATCAAAAAAGACAGTAACAGATCATTACGAGACGTATAAAAAAGAAAAGGAGGAAAAAGCGCATGGAGTCAAATCTTAACATCATAATAGCTATTGTCCTGGGTGTAATCATTTTGATTTTTGCTGCCCTGGCAATATATCATAAAAAGCTCAGCGTCGCCATTATTGCTGCCGGTGCTGTGTCACTGCTGGCCTCCATTATGTACTTGTTGCTCGCCGCCCCCGATGTGGCGATGACCGAAGCAGCCATAGGGTCAGGTCTCAGTGTCATCATTTTCTTTTATGCACTAAATAAAATCCGCAAACATCATGATTAAGAAACTTTTGTTATTTGTCTTACTTGCAGGTGCCGGTGTGATGTTCTGGACAGGGATATCGGATTACGAGGTAAAACAGGATCTCAATCCCATTGCCTCTTATTATGCAGATCAGGGTCTGGAGGAAACCGGTGCTGCCAACCTGGTTACCGCTGTTGTAGTTCGTTACCGCGGACTGGATACATTGGGAGAAGTTGTCATATTATTTCTTACTGCAAGTATTCTGGGCTTTTTTCTTATTAAGCGGGATGGAAAAAACGATTTTCGCGAATCCAGTGAGATTTTAAAAACTGCATCCCGCCTGCTCGAGCCTATCATCATACTGGCAGGCGTTTATGTCTTTGTCAACGGACATCTTACCCCGGGTGGAGGATTTCAGGGTGGTGCCATACTGGCTTCAGCTCTGATTCTGGCCTACCTTGCAAACCCGAATGACAGCATAAGCAAAACCCTTTTAAAAATCACCGAATCCTTTTCCGGCCTGAGTTTTGTCATCATCGGTGTACTGGGCATTATTCTGGCCGGTGGTTTCCTTGACAGCACTCTACTGCCTGCCGGAAGCATTGGAAACCTTATTAGCGCTGGTGTCATACCGATTATATACCTTTTTGTTGGTTTAAAAGTCGGCTCCGAGCTGGCAGGCATTGTTACCAACCTTAAATACGCACCCAAAAACGAATCAGAATGATAACACTGGAATACATTACATTAGGCACAGGCATTCTGTTAATGCTGATGGGAATCTGGGGACTGTTTACCCAGAAAAACCTGATAAAAATTGTCATTGGTTTTACCCTTGTTGATACCGGCATCCACATCCTGATGGTTAGCATCGGCCACATAAAAAACCGTACTGCGCCTATCATTGATGATGCCGTCAACGCATCCGAAGCAGCCGATAAGGTAGTTGATCCCATTCCACAGGCCATGGTACTGACAGCCATTGTCATCGGGCTGGGAATTACAGCGCTCATGCTCACCTTTGTGGTAAAAATGGCCAAAGACAACAATTCACTGAATGTTTCAAACTTTAAATCACTGAAATGGTAGCACCGATTTATATTGTAGCAATAGCTCTGGGCATCGCTTTTAGCCTTGGTTTTTTCGGTAAGAAAAGCACCGGGTTTGCCACCGGATTATTCTATGCAGCTCTGGCTGCCATCAGTTTTATCTCAGTTCAGTGGTTTACCGGATTTATATTTAACGGTCAAAGCAGCACCGAAGTGTTTACAGCAGGTTTAAAACCACCATTTTCCATCAGCCTGCAAATGGGGCTGCCCGAAGCAATTATTACCACCATGATTAACCTTGCCGGGTTTATGGGGGCAGTGTTTTTTGCAGATCAGCTTAAAAAGTATGGTGTTCACCTGATGATTACCTACTTGTTGCTTATCATGGGCCTGAATGTTATCGTGATGACCCGCGATATTTTCAATCTGTTTGTTTTTCTTGAAATTTCAAGCATAGCGATGGCAGGTATGGCACTCGTTACACAGGAAAAGAAATCCGTGCAGGCTGGTTTCAAATACCTGATCGCCACAGCAATAATATCAGCACTTTTGCTGGTGGGCATCATTCTCACGTACAACTACGGTGAATCACTTTACATCAATGATCTGCTGGCAGCCAACCTTACAGGCATAAAAGCAGGAGCCACAGCCATTTTTCTAATCCTCATGCCGGTGATTCTGGAACTCAAACCCTTTCCTGCCAATGGCTGGGGACTGGATATGTATCAGGCCACCCATCCCGTTGTTGGTTCGCTATTGAGTGCCGCATCAGCTACGGCCTCTATTTTTGTACTTTACAAACTGGCTCCGCTTGGTGGTGATACTGGCATGCAGGTAATTGCCGTACTCGGAGGACTCACTTTTGTTGCTTCAAACCTGATGGGGCTAAAACAATCTCATGCTGGCAGAATGCTGGGTTATTCATCCATCGCACAAACCGGTTTGGTTATGATGGTGATTGGACTTCAGCCTGTTTTAGGCGAACACACCTTATTTATAGGCTTTAGCATTTTGCTCACCCATTTTCTTGCCAAAGCGGGATTATTTTGGCTCAGAGGCATACTCAATACTGATAAACTAAAAGAATGGGGTAAACTCAGAAATACACCCCTCCTGCTTTTTGTCTTTGTGCTGTTTATTGTAGCACTTACCGGGTTTCCTCCTTTCCCCTCCTTTTTCGGAAAATGGGAGCTGGTGATGCAGCTTGCTAACAGCGGACATGGCTGGTGGATTGCATTTATTTTGTTGGGCTCATTGCTTGAAGCCGTTTACCTGTTCCGCTGGGTTGGCTACAGCCTTAAAATCAAATCTAAAGAACAAACAGAACAAAAAGCACATAAACTTATACCTGTTTATCTCTTTGCGGGCATACTGCTGACAAGCGTTTACTTTTACCTGAGTCATTTCTATCCTGACAGCATGATGCAATACGTGCCACTGGCTTTTGTTGCTCTGATGTTTGTACTGGAATTTCTGCCGGCTATCATTAAAAATATTATTTCCATTGGAGGAATGGCCGCCTACTCCTGGTTGCTTACGGATCAGTACCTGGGCGAAGACAACCTCCGTTTTTTCTTTGCTTTGATTTTCCTTGTCGGCGGCATTCTCACCATGATTCCCGGTTTCCGGCAAAAAGGAAAACGCGTTGGGTTCTACCCCGCTGCCGTGATGATGTATGCCGGTCTTGCGATGTTGATAAGTGCCACAGACTTGCTGCAGTTTTTCATTGCCTGGGAAATCATGACACTGGGTTCTTACCTGCTGATTATTCGCGGAAAACGATCAATTAAACATGCTTTCTCATACATGCTCTTTTCTTTGGGCGGTGCCTTTGCCATGCTGGCCGGATTTGGTTTTGCACAGGCCGGCAACCCCGGTATCGGACTAGATGTTCTGGCAAACATGACATACCTGCCGCACCTCACTGCAATTCTGCTGGCCATCGGTTTTATGACAAAAACAGCCGCTCTGGGTCTGCATATCTGGTTGCCCGGGGCACATGCCGAAGCAGAATCCGATGTGTCTCCAATGGTTTCGGCCATATTACTTAAAGCCGGCGTTTTTGGCCTGATGCTGCTCTTTATCGGCATGGGTGCTGAAGCTGCCGGTGGTCACCCGCTGGTGATTGCCCTTGGCTGGCTTGGTGCATTGTCTGCCCTGGTTGGCAACCTGGCGGCTTCGTTTCAGGAAGATGCCAAAAAACTGCTTGCTTACTCGAGTATCGGGCAGTTGGGTTACATTTTGTTTGCCTTCTCGATGATGACTCATCTGGGCTGGCTCGCCGGATTGACATACGTTGCCGGACATGCTTCCTATAAGGCCATTCTCTTTTTGGGCATTGGCGCAGTTGTGATCCGTACAGGCACACACAATATGTATCAGATGGGCGGTTTGATCAAAAAGATGCCACTGACGTTTATCGGAGTTTTGTTTGCCATCATAACCCTGGCAGGGATTCCGCCGCTCGCAGGATTTGCCGGCAAATGGCTTTTCTACAACGCTGTTATCATGAAAGGCTGGTACCTGCAGGGAGCCATTGTATTTACCGCCGGCATCATAGCCTTCCTGTACAGTTTCAGAATTCTGTATGCAGTGTTCCTGGGGCAACTCAAGGATCAGCACCGAAAAGTCAAAGAGGCTCCTATTACCTATCTAATTCCCATGTTTATCCTGATGGTCGGCATCATGATTTTCTCCGCTCAACCACATCTTGTGCTTAAACCACTTGGAAATATGATTTCCGGATTTTTCCCGTCAAACATGCTTGACTGGAACGGAGGTACAGCGTTGACATCGCTGGGTTACTGGAACGGTTTCCAGGTGGCAGTCATCATTATGATAATGTTTGCGATACTTACCGGCTGGCTGCTGCTGACAAGCCGCAAAGCTAAAAAAGTGGGACAGTTTAACATTGTTTACGCTGCAGAACGGCCCGAAAGGCCTGAAACAACCCACATGGCATACAACATGTTTGCCGGCTACAACAAGGCGGTAGGTTTCCTTGCTGCTCCAGGCATCACCAATATCTGGCGAAAGATTGATGCTTTCTTCCATGATTTAGGTGACTGGATGCGCCGGATTTATTCGGGTAATGCTCAAAGCTACCTCATTCATATTGTGGCTTACACAGTAATTGTATTTATGATTATAAACTTTGGTATCTGATGGAAAATATAGTTGCAAAATTATTATGGACTTTACTGGGCTTGTTCATCGTCCTGAATTGGGGGATGCTCAAAACAGCCCTGATACGAAAAATTGTGGCCAGGGTTGGCAAACGCTATGGTATCCGCTGGTATCAACCCTGGATTAGCCTGTTTAAACTCTATGG
>JAQIDD010000017.1 GCA_027858215.1 Candidatus Delongbacteria bacterium
TTATTAAACTTCGATTTCATTTAGGTTATACCAACTTTTTATGGGAATATGCAATTGCCAGTCGTAAAATCAAAAAAGTGCAGGAAAAATATGGCATCAAAGAAGATACTGAATTTTCAAAAGTTGGAATACGTCATCTAACTGCTAAATTTGGATATGGCTACAAATCACCAAAGGCAACTTAGACCAAATTGCGTTCAATCCCGTCTATCGCCGGGCAAGCTTACAATATTAAGTATATTTATTTTAATTTTGATATTCTTGAACCATCTGTATTTCAGTATAATGCCGATTGATGTTCAATTTAATTTTAGAAACAGTAGTGAACTAAAATTATACAGTTGAACACATATCGGTATTAGACCTGAATTGTTAAATCAACCAATCGTATTTTGCAATTAGTACGATTAATGATTAATTTTACAATCTATTGGTAACTGACTTTACAAGCGCTGACTATGCATTAAAATATGTATAATCAGTACTTTACATTTATAAACCAAATAGGATATAAACCTATGGAAAAACGGGTTGTAGTAACGGGGCTTGGGATTGTCACATCCAACGGGGGCAATGTGGATGAATTTACCAATGCAATAATGGCTGGAAAATCGGGAATAAAACATGTTGATTGGCTTGAAGAGCATAATTTTTCGTGCCAGGTAGCAGGTATTCCCGATGTAGATACAAAATCCAACCTCAACATGCTTAAAAATTACCTGTTGAACGATAGCGGCATGAACATTAAATATGGTGTTACCGCTGCCATGGAGGCATGGAATGATGCAAAACTGGAGGTGCCGGATCCGGAAGGCAATCATGTAAATTGGGACACTGGTGCTATCATTGGCAGCGGTATGGGAAACATTGACATTTTCACAGACAAAATCATTCCTAAAACAGACAAACAAAAAGTCAGGAAAATAAAGACCAATGTGGCAGAACTTATGATGTTCAATGCTGTAAGTGCCAATCTTGAATGGATATTTGCACTTGGGAACATAGTTTCAGCCAATGCATCAGCATGCAGCACAGGAACAGAATCTGTAATCATGGGAGCTGAACGCATCCGCTCGGGGAAAGCAAAACGCATGCTGGTTGGCGCCACGGAAATTTCATCTCCATACATCTGGGGGGCTTTTGATTCCATGTTTTTGTTAGACCGGAGGCACAATCACGCTCCAGAAAAAGCATCACGTCCCATGAGCGCTTCTGCCGGAGGTTTTGTGCCGTGTGCAGGTGCCGGAATGTTAGTTTTGGAAGATTATCAGCTTGCTAAAAAAAGAAACGCACCAATTTATGGAGAAATCAAAGGCTATGCCTTGAACAGCGGAGGACAAAGAAATGGCGGAACCATGCAATCACCGGGTCCTGAGGGAGTTAAGCGCTGCATTCAGGCTGCCCTGATTGATGCTCAGGTTACATCCTCATACTTTGATTTTATTGCAGGTCATCTGAGCGCTAATAAAGCGGACCCGCTGGAAATAAAAAACTGGTTTGATGCGCTGAACAGAAAAGGCGCAGATTTTCCTTACATAAACTCTCTAAAATCACTTACAGGACATGGCCTCGGAGCTACAGGAAGCATGGAACTTGTTGCAGCCTTGTTACAATTAAAAAATCAGTTTATTCATCCCTCCAAAAATTGTGAAGACTTACATCCAGAAATTTCCAAACGGGTGGATAAAGATAAAATCCCACAAAAATTAATTGAAGATATAAACATAAAAAACATCGCAAAAGCCAGCTTTGGTTTTGGAGATTTGAATTCTTGTGTAATTTTGTCAAAATTTTAATGCATGGACAAAGACAAACAAATTCAGAAAGACATACTTGAGATTATTGAATCATACGCACTCAATAAAAGCAGAATCAAGCATGCTACGACCGACTCTAAAATCATTTTAGATCTCAAACTCAATTCAGCACGAATTATGGATATCATTATGGATTGTGAAGAAAAATACGATATTGAAATCGAAGATACTGATATTCCTAAAATAGTTACCATTAATGATGCTATTCAAATCATAAAGAAATACCTTTAATCTTTAATGGTTGCTTGATTTTAAAGTCCCTTGATTCACATCATTTTTTTTAAAAATATTACCAAACTTGGCCATTCTGAGGTAATTTTTAAAACTGGTAATGGTTGTTTGTTCAATTTCTTGAATCTGCTCTTCATTAAGCTCATCAATAAAACAGGTAGGATCTTCAGCATATACATCCCCTGTCAGATAATATGCCATTACCCTGCAACCTCCACAGGTATATTTGTACCTGCATTTTCCACATTTGCCCTTGAGTTTATCGCGCTGAACAATCTTTGTAAACAAGTCAGATTTAAACAAGATATCCTTTAAAGGTGTATCCAGAACATTCCCCCCTGTAACGTGATCAAGAAACATAGGACAGGGTGATACCTCCCCTTCAGGATTGATGGCATAATAAGCACCCACCCAGCATCCAACACTTGGATTAAGCGGAATCTTTTCTTTGTTTAGATATTGTCCTGATACCCTCTCATATTCCGTTTGTGGTAAAAAATAAGGAATATAGCTGACTTGACCGTTCCAGTATTTATGCAATACAGGGTGGAAATAATCACGCAAAGCAGCCTTATCAAACATCAAATCATGACGATTGCATGAGCGCGGGACAAATGGTATTCGGTTGAAAGGCAGTGAGAATTTTGACAAATTTTTTACCGTCGTACTAAACGTAGATTTGTTTAACTGACTAAGTGTAATACTTATATTAGTTCTAATATCGTAACGCTTCAGTTTTTCAAGTATGTCCAAGGCATATTGTGTTTCAACAGTCCGGGTTTTTATGTTCAAATCATCAAATGAATTTATCCCTAAAGAAATGATAATATTATCTCCTACGATGGATTTTATCTCTTTAAGCGTTGTATCTGTCAATGTACTACCATTGCTAGCCATCGCAATTTGATAACCCAATTTATGAGCCAATTCAAGCAGATCAAATGCATCTTTTCTAAGTAGGAACTCCCCACCTGAAAAATCTATGAGTCGTGTTCCCAGATCATAAGCAGGTATCAAAATCCTGTCTCTGATTGTTTCATAAGACAAATCGGGATAGTGTTTTTTATATGTGCTCCCTGTCGAACAATATGGACATGAAAAATTACAATTTCTCGTTGTTTCGAAATATAATGTATGGTAATAATTTTGCATTTTATTTATGAATCTTGAAAATATTGAGATAAAAATATACAATGCAAGTTAAAAATATTTTGTTTGTTATTGAATAAATATTTGTAATTTTCGATAAAAACTTCAATAAATCTTTTTTTTTGACGGATATTTGATAAATTTGATTCTGGTACTTACAAAGCAAATATCATGAGTAAATATACTTCCGAAATGAGTAAAAAAATCATTGAAAGGCTGCCATACCTCAACAGTTTTCTTTTTGTGGATGATATTAGTTATATTGATGATAATAAAATCACCGGACATTATACATTTACTCCGGAAACATTTTTTTATAAAGCACACTTTAAGCATTTACCAGTTACTCCCGGTGTTATTCTGATTGAAATGATGGGACAAATTGGTATGGTATCTCATCTAGTTTACATTCATAAACTACATGAAAACAAAAAAGTTTTTCATCCCATTTTATCATCGGTTGAATGCGAATTTCACAAAGAAATTAAGGTTAATGATAAGCTTACCATAAAAGCAAAAAAGGAATATTACAGAAAAGGAATTTTAAAATCAAAAATTGAAGTGTACGATAGTTCCAATGAATTCTGCACTACACTTATTGCACAATTACAGTTAATAATTGATGAACAATGAAAAAACGGATTGTCATTACTGGGATGGGGGTAATTGCTCCGAATGCAACCGGAGTAAAGGAGTTCAGAAATGCATTGCTTAATTCCACATCAGGCTTACAACATGTGGATGACATGGAAAAAGCAGGATTCAAATGCACGGTTGGCGGCATTTGTAATGTCAATTTCGATGATGTGTTAACTAAATTCCCCCAATTAAACATTCCCTTCCTGAGCCGTTCTACTCTGATGTTAATCAAAACTGCACATGAAGCTCTAACCATGGCTGGGATGGAAGCTGTTTTTAACAACAAAACTACCAGTAACCTTGATATTATTATCGGGTCAACCATTGGTCCGGCTGAGCAGTGGGAACAAATAAATGCTTTAGTGGACAAAAACAGACACCGGAGGTTAGGTAGCAATGCGTTTGAGCAGATAATAAATTCCAGTCCTGCAGCCATGCTTGCAGGATTAATAGGTGCCTCCGGGCGTGTTATCAGCAATTCTCTGGCATGTGCCAGTGCCACAGAGTCTATTGTTGAAGCAGCAAATAAAATTAAGTATGAAAACAAACAAATGGTTATTGCGGGTGGTGTGGAACCTTATTCAAAATATTACTGGGCAAGCATGGATGCAATGAAAATCATTGATGAAAAACACAATGATAAACCAGAGACAGCTAGTCGCCCCATGAGTGCATCTGCCAGAGGCTTTATTCCTGCAGAAGGATGCGGCGTCCTGGTGATTGAAGAGTATCAGCATGCTGTTGCCAGAGGTGCTCATATCTTTGCTGAAATTGCAGGAGGTTATGTCAACTGTGGAGGTATGAAAAATGGCGGTAGCATGTCTTCAGCTAATTACCAAAAAACACAGGAATGCATTGTCAATGCTATTGAGGATGCCGGCATTTCTCCATCAACAATTGACTTTATATCAGGGCACTTAACAGGCACTAAAGCTGATCCTTACGAGATTCAAATCTGGAGCAATATCATGGGGGATGATTTCCCATACATAAATTCAACAAAATCATTCATTGGTCATGCCATTGGTGCCTGTGGAGCCATTGAAACAATTGCTTCTATTATTCAGATGAACAACCATTTCATTCACGCTTCCATCAATTGCGAAGACATTCACTCTGAAATTCTGAAAAACATATCAGAGGATAATATTGTGCGTAAGGTAAAACACAATATACAAATCAAATACACAGCAAAAGCTAATTTTGGCTTTGGTGATGTAAACGCTTGTTTGATACTAAAAAATACCGATGAATAAAAGAGTTGTCATTACAGGGATGGGTGTTGTATCACCCAATGCTACAGGATTGAAAAATTTTGAGAATGCCATAAGACATGGAAAAACGGGAATTCAATACATTCCTGAACTTAAAAAGCACGGTTTTTCATGTCAGGTTGGTGGCATACCTGACATTACAAACGCCGAACACCTGCCTGTTCTAAATAAATACAGCCTTGATCAGGCAGATATGGCTATCCGGTATGCAGTGTTAGCGGGTATAGAAGCCTGGACAAATGCCGGTATGGATATCCCTGATTTTAATGGAAGTGAGATGTACAATGAATATGGGGCCATTATCGGCACCTGCTTTGGGGGAACTGAAATCATGATAAGAAAGATTCATCCTTTGGTAAAAGCGGGAAAAACCCGGCGATTAGGCAGTCAAATTGTAGAACATTGGATGCCAAGCGGGTCAGCGGCTGCTCTGTCATCAATTTTAGCCTTAGCCAATCAAACCACAGCTAATTCGTCGGCCTGCTCTACCGGAAATGAAGCCATTGTCATGGCATACAACAGGGTAAAAGCCGGCAAGGCCAAATGCATGCATGCCGGGGGTACAGACCCCTACTCCCCCTATGCCTGGGCAGGTTTTGATTCCATGCGAGTATTAACCAGAAAACACAATGAAACACCCGAGCAGGCTAGCCGTCCCATGAGTGAATCGGCAGGGGGTTTTGTTCCGGCTGCTGGTGCCGGTGTAGTGCTTGTTGAAGAGCTTGATCACGCGTTAAAAAGAGATGCCAGAATATATGCAGAAATCATTGGTGGCTCCATAAATTCGGGTGGTCACAGGCATGGTGGTACCATGACAGCCCCCAATCCTACCAGGGTAATTGACTGCATCAGGAACGCCATCAACGAGGCCGGTATTTCCGGCGATGATATTGATCTTGTATCCGGTCATCTCACCGGAACACTGGCTGATAAAATCGAAATCCAAAACTGGGTTGATGCACTGAAGCTAACAAACAAATTCCCTTATTTTAACTCGCTGAAATCCATGATTGGTCATACCATAGGAGCTGCAGGAGCCATTGAATTCATTGCATCGGTATTGCAGATTTATAACCAATATATTCACCCATCCATCAATTGTGAAGATGTGCATCCGGACATCAAAAAAATGATTCCATCCGATAAAATTCCTCATGAAATTATTGCCCACGCCAAAATACAGTACCTTGCAAAAGCCGCTTTTGGTTTTGGGGATGTCAATTCATGTGTATTATTAACATCAATGAAAAACTGATGCATAAAATTTCCGTTATTAACACCAGTTACAACCCTGAAGGAAAAACCATGTTCCTGACAAATGCTTTCGTCAGAGGCTTCAAAAGCAAAATTCCGGACGAGGAAACAAAGATATACCACCTTGCGCAATGGAACTTCCCTGCATGCGAGGGATGTTTGGATTGCTGGTTTAAACATCCGGGACAATGTGTGCATGATGATGATTTTTCACGCTATATTAAACACATTAACGAATCAGATCTGGTTATTTTTGCTTGCCCGGTGTGGGTTGGCAATGCAAATCATTTGTTTAGAAATTTCATTGAAAGGTTTATTTGCTGTTTAAAACCAATTTTTGAAAAAAACGATGACATGTACGGACATAAAACCCTGGATGATGTCAAAATAAAAGAAGCTGTCATGATTACCACCTGTGCCCTGCCCGGTATGCATAATTTTGAACCGGTAATTTCCCATTTCAAAAGCCTCAATTATCTGACAGGGATCAAAACACAGACCTGGCTCATGAAGCCTCAATCAATGGAAATGAAATATTTGCCTTATACTGAAGTCAACGAGCAATTGAATGCTCTTTGCCATGCAGCCGGCAGTTGTTTTGCAACGACAGGAACAATCTCTGATGACATAAGGGAATCAATTTCAAAGCAATATATACCAGAAAAAGAATACATTGATGCCGTCAACAACGATTTTCTCAGCAGATTTCATGATTGATGACTACATGGTATATTGCATACAATGAACAACACCTGTTGAATTTTTGTCTAATGTCAGCGTTTGTACGTGAAATTTTTGTATTTTTGGGTGTAATAAAAACCCAAGATCATTATGGATACAACAAAACAAAAAATCATTGACATCTTGAAAAAATATACCTTCAATGACGAAGTATGGGAAGGCTACAACGATGATTTCCATGTAGTAAAAGACCTTAAAATCAATTCTGCCCGTATGGTTGACATTATTCTTGATATAGAAGATGAATTTGGTGTTGAGATCACCGATGAAGAACTGGACCAGATGATCTCTGTCAGGGATATGCTTGATCTGCTAAAGGAAAAAATGCATTGATAGAAAGCCCATTCATGTTGATTGGAAATGATATTGTTGCGCTGAACGAAAAACAAAATCTAAAAAGCTTTGACCGGCCCGGTTACGTAATGAAATTCAGTTTCCCTTCAGAACAAAGGCGGTGCAAAGACATTGAAACAAACAGTACTGCTTTTTTATGGTCTCTCAAGGAAAGTGCTTATAAACTAATGCAGAAATACCTAACATTAGTCCCGTTCAATCCAAAGCATTTTCAACTGACAAGTTGCAATCAATTTTCTGATGCCATCATCAATTCGTCAATCGAATATACACCTCACAAGTTGAAGCTATCAGCGCTAACACATGTTAACAATGAGTATATTCATACAATGGCTGTTTTAAATCAAAAGCATATTAAACAGGTTCATTACCAAATAATCAAATATGCGGCAAAAGCATCACAGCAAGAGATTTCACAAGAAATAAAAAATGCTCTGATACACAATGTTTCATCAGATTTACGCCATAATTCGACGGAAAAAATAAGCATTACAAAAAACGAACAAGGTGTTCCCCGTTTGTTATTGAACCAAACCCAAGGGCCTGATATTTCAATTAGCCATGATGGTGAATTTGGAGCTTATGCATATCTAAGTGCTCATCGAAATCAGCATACTAACAAAGAATTTGATAGCTTTCTATAATATCCTCTGTGTAACGGAATGTTATCATTTTAGGATATTACCAAAGTAATACTACATCAGCCATGATTAAAACAATCCGTTGCCTGATAAAAAACACAAGTATAATGCTAAACAAAGAACATCAGTTTTCTGAACATAATACATTGTCAACTCACTAGCTCCAACGCGTTAAATAAACTCCCAGCATAAAAATTCACTCTGCTAAAACCAATTTGTAAACAAAATACCGTAACTTTGATTACATTATTAATTCATTGTAGTGCTATGTAAAAAATAAAGTCCAGATAATATGATCAAAAACATACTACTAAAACTAAAACAACAAGAAAATGAATAAAAAGTACTTGGTGGATATTGGTATTATTTGTTATAATCATGAAAAAATGATAAAACAATGTGTAGATTCCGTAATGGTTCAGGAAACCAATTTCACATATAGGGTTTTCATTATTGATGACTGTTCAACAGATAGTACTCCCGCAATTCTTCGTAGGCTTAAAGACAAATACGAACATAGAATAAACTTGCTTTTGAACAAGCATAATAGAGGTGTTATTGAGAATGCAAAAACATTTGACAATTTATTTACATCAAAATATTGTTGTTGGCTTGATGGGGATGATTACTGGAGTTATTCAAAAAAACTTCAACAACAAATTAATTTTCTTGAGAAAAATAAAGACTATGCAGGATGTTTTCATGATGCCAAAATCGCATCAACAGTTGATATAACAGACAGTAATTTAGTAAATCGATCTCATAAAATACACAAAACCTATTCGCAGGCAAATAATTACAAACCTGACATATTCCCCTCTGACATTGTTAATCGCATTATTATCCCTACAGCCAGTTTGGTTTACAGAAACAAAGAAATCACTACTATGATAAAAAGGATTAATCAAAATTTATCATTATGTTGGATAATTCATCTTGAGCTAATTAAAGATTCAAAGTTTAAATACTTCAATGAATGCTGGTCGGTTTACAGGGATCATCCAGAGGGATTTTCAAAAAAAACCAGCCTGGTTGAATTTAAACATCAAATCATTAAAGTACTAAAACTCCTCCTTTCGGATGAATATTACAAACACAACAAAGCTACTGTTTACCAAAGCCTTGCAACAGAGTATCATCATCTAATAGAAGCAATGAAGCATGAAAGAATTGACATATCTGAGCTTAATAAACACATTAGAGCATTTAAAAAGTACCATAAAAAAGCAGGGATATTTATGGCAAATGAATTGAAAATAACACGATAAAATCAGGTCTTTAACAAACTCCAATCATTACCTAATACTTATTGTGTATTGCTTTTAATCATTATTAATTCATGCATCAGTGAAAGCCATAATAAGCAACAACCGTTATCATTTGACCATATACAAAGAGGCATACTCATAAATTCCGGTGAAAATAGGACTATATTGCACATCCAAAATTTACATCCTTGGACATGCGTCACAACGGGCAGATTCCAAAATCAATATTTCATAAAGCGAGTTTAGCGGGGTTGTAATTTCTCATTTTGAATTACCACCTTGCTTTGTCAAAACCTTATAATACCTCATCGAATCTGCATTCGCCATGTCCGGGTAAAATATCTTCATCAGGTCAGAGAGCACGCGGTCGGGATGCACAACAGCCGACTCGAAAAAATCATTGCCCCTCCCCGACTTTCTGCGATTATTGTTATAAATTTCTAAACCAGTCAACTCGTCAAAAGAAGCCATCCTGCGGTCAGCATTGAAAACCTCCTTATAAGTATCTGCATCGCCTGTATGTATCCACACATCCGCATCATTTGCACGCTGATACACTTGTTCAATATCCACGGCATGGCTTTCTGTACCTTCATAATCAGCAAAAATATAATCACCGCCAGCATCCTCAATAAGTTGAGCAAAGTAGGAATCGCCGCCTGGCACCCACCAGACACCTTGCCATGGAACATTAGTCAGCACTTTTGGCTTATTTTCATGTTCTGGTATCGAGTTCTTTAATGAATCGTAACGTGTAGCGATACTGTCCACAATACGGTCAGCCGGTGGCATTTTATCATAAAAACAAGAAAAAAAACGCAACCATTCCATTTTTGCCAGGGGCGTTGGTTCAAGGTAGTCACCCACCAGCACCACAGGAATCCCAAGTTCTTCAAGCTGCCGTAGCTGCCGCAATTCCGAAGCCTGGATGACATAAGCAAACACCACATCCGGATGAAGCGCAATTATTATTTCGAGGTTCAGGTTTTCAGAAAAACCAATATCCTGAATTTCCCCTGATCTTAGCTTTTTCTTTACCGCTTTGCTGTAAACAAAATCCGTACTGGTCAGTCCTATTACCGAGCTTATTTCATCAAGCGTTTCAAGGTAGGCGATGTGCGTGGTTGACATGCATACTACATTTGAAACGGGTATTTTTATAGCGCCTTGTTTTTCTTCCCTGCTCAGTTTATAAATAAAATTTTCGTCAGTAGCCTGTTGCCATGGTCGGTTCACACGTATGATATATCCATTTTCCGTCTCCCGCAGTTCAAAACCGGTAGCATAGTCATTCCCAACAGATTGGAATGCTGAACTAATCTGTTTCTCCGGTCTGTCATCACAAGCAACACACACAGAAAATATTGCCACTATGGAACACCCCAAAAAACTAAATTTCATAACAACAAAATAAGCAAAAGTAAATGGAATAATAAATTCCCAGAGGCCTTGTATTTCTACAAACCTCTTCTTTTGGGCAGTAGAGGCGGGATTAATCTCAACTCTACTGTATGCTGCCTGAAAATAAAACGCCAGTAATTAATCCATTTCAAAGGAAGACCGGAAAACAATTAAAACATTTTATTGATAAGGTGTGTTATAGATATGTAAATGTTTAATTATCTGATTTAAAAGGAAATATTATGATACGTAAAACTTTCATTTTTATTATGACACTGACAGCAGTTACAATGATTGGCTGCAATTCATCAAATCAGGACACCGGCTCAAAAGAAAAAACATCTGATGAAACCATTAGAGACAGTGTTCAAAAACGCTTTGAAGAAGAAAAAGCTGAAATGATCAACACCTACAAAAAGATGAAAGATGAAACACTAGCCAAAATTGATGAACTTAAAGACAAAGCAAACTCCAGCAACGCAGTCATACGGGATAAAACCAAAAACCTCATTGATGAGCTGGAAGAAGAACAGGCTAAACTGGACAAAAACATCAACGAATTGGAAAAATCTACCGATAC
>JAQIDD010000028.1 GCA_027858215.1 Candidatus Delongbacteria bacterium
CATTTTCCGGGGGAATTTCAATTTTAAACGCATCCCCTTTTTCCTTACCTTTCAACTGGTTTTCAAACACATCCAGCATCTGGTCCTGTCCGAATATAAATTCCTCAGGTTCATTTTCATTGGTTTCTTCTACCAATTCCCCGTCAAAGGAATCCAGCCTGAGTTCATACTCAACAGCAACGTACTTATTTTTCGATATTTTCATCTGACTTATCTTTTAATTCATGTTGATTGTTATTGTTATCGTTTTCATTATTATTATCTTCATTGTTTTCAACATCAATCTCCATACTTTGTTCTGAAAGTTTCATCTTCCGGGTTTGCTGCCCGTGTTTCATCAGGCCATACCCCATAATTAAATTGGTAATGATAATAACATACAGCAATACACCCTGGTCAAAACTTTCTGCCATAAATTCTTTTGGGATGGAATAAAAAAGCAATACGGTTATCAGTCCCCTTGGCGCCAACCATAACTTGGGGTGCCTGTCTTTCCGGCAAAACACCAACAACAACAGATACCGTATGCCATAAATCAAGGCAAGGAACACCAGCGACAGCAACAACACTTTGTAACAAAACAGGCTTGATAAGGTAATGGTAATTCCAAAAATCACAAAGAAAAACGTACGCAGCACAAAGGAGGATTCAATGGTTATCAACCTGAAATTTGTATAAATTTCATTGACTTCTGCTTTTTTAAGGTATTTATCAAGTTTGCCCCTGAAAAAGATGTGCCTGTTACGCAGAATCAGGCCAAAAATAAGAATGATCAGTAAAGATGATAAATGAAATTGCTTGGCAACAGCATAAAGCAGCACAAGCACAGCCACAAGCAAAAACAATTTATGATCAGATTTGATGTTTTGAAACAATAAAATCAGCCCATAGGAAACCACAAATGAAATCAGGATGGTCATCAATACATTGAAAAAACCACCCATCCACATAAGTTTAGCCGACTCCACTTCTGTACCACTCAGGATAAAGTAAAATATCATGATACCAAAGATATCCGAAAACGTACTTTCGTAAATCATAAATTCCTTGTTATCATCACGCAGATTGGCAACACTTGGGATCACAATTGCACTGCTCATCACGGACAAAGGCACAGCATAAAGCATGGCGCTGGTAAGATCTAGATTCAATATCCACATAAGCAACAGGGAAATTGCACCACCCAAAAGCAACAAAGAAAGCAAGGCAATGGATAAAGATTTCCATATCAGGGTTCGTTTTTCCCTTGTCAATTCCAGGTCAATGGCTGCCTCCAAAACAATCATGATCAGGCCGATAATTCCAAGCACTTCAAGATACGGGAACCAGTTAATCCCACCAACACCGGAAAGATTCATGACCTGTTTTATCAGAATCCCAAAAACAATCAGCATCAACACACTGGGCACATTTGTTTTTTTGGCCAACAGATTGAAGAAATAAGAAATGATGATGGTAATTGACGCTGCTATGACAATAATATATGCATTCATTTGCTTTTTTTTAAAACATTAGGCTAACATTTATAACCGGATTTTGAGATGGTGAATAATACTGTTCATTGAAATTATACATGATAAGAATCAGGGCATAGCTCCTCCCAACGGCATGTATTTTAAATCCCACGCCTGCCATGGGTTGAAACAACCAAAAACGCTCATCCCGCTGTCCGAGATAGTCCATTTCGGGTGCCATGTTGATAAAATTGGTTTCTGCGTGTAGCAACAAAGCGCCTGCATTTTTCCCAACAGGAAGGATATTACTAAAATCCTGTATCACAGTAAAATTAGTAAACAAAGTAGCTCCATACATATGGGTATAAAAATCATACAATTTATTCTTATAATAAAAATAATTACCTCCCACTCCGGCATACCATCGTGGATGAATCATGTAACTAACCCGTGGAGAAACATCAACCATGGTAACGTTACCAAATGACAATCCAAGCCCACCACCAAAATACACACGTTCCCAAAAACCCGGTTTTGGTTTTTCAAGCGAATATTGTGCCGAAACCGTTCCGGCT
>JAQIDD010000219.1 GCA_027858215.1 Candidatus Delongbacteria bacterium
TTTTCTGTGCCTGCGGGCAGATTTGCAAAACGGATGTTGCCATCAACGTGTAAAGTCCGAACGGGTGTGGTTGTGCCAATACCAAAAAAACCATCTTTGGTCAGGCGCATGCGCTCAATGCCATTGGATATAAACTGCACATCGCAAGTATCAAGGGTTCCGAACACGGCATCCTCACATTTTCCAAAAAAATCATTCCCTCCTGTGTTCCAATATTGCGCCTGAACATGGTCAACAGATATGAGGAATAATATTGCCATAAGCAAAAGGCTTAAACCCCGGTGTTTACTGTGTGTGTGTGGCAGCGGGTGTTGGCTGTCTGTTGTGTGTTGGTTTTGTTTGATGTATTTTCATTGTACTGAATTTTTGATATTACCAATATACAAATATACGAAATGTTTTGTAAAAGGGTTCAGTTTGTTGTGATTATTTTTATCCGCCATGTTGCCTCGATTTTAGAGAATTTTAAAAACCTTATAAAAATCCCATAAGCCTAATTATAACACAGACATTGCCGTTCAGACTATCATTACGCATATCCGGTTAACACGTCGGGTAGTTATAATTTTCCATAAATCTCATTTTTCAAATAAAATTCACAATTTATGAACACAGAAAATTTATTATTTCTATCTTTGTTCAATTGAAAATAAATTTGTTTACAAACACTTAATTATTGACCTTATGAAAAATCTAAGTTATTTATTTATTGCAATTCTGATCATATCGTTATCAGGATGTTCCTTATTCCAAGGCGGTAGTGACACTTTTGAGGGCTACATCAACTACGATATTGAATATGAGGGTGATATTGACGAAGCAACACGTGCACAGCTGCCCACATCAGTAACAGATTATTATAAAGGGGCAAAAATTCGCAAAGAACAGGAAACAGCTATGTTTTCCATGTATCAGATTGTTAATTCTGCCAATAAAGAAGTTATCATATTGATGGATATGATGTGACAATAAATTGCATACAAGCAGGACAAAGAAGAAATGGAAGAAGCCATGAAAGAAATGGGAGACCCTGAAGTAAGGGAACCCGGGGAAACAAAAGAGATACTTGGTTACACTGCAAAAAAAGTAGAAGTAGAACTTGATGACAATATTTTTTCAGGATACGTAACGGATGAAATCAGCCTGGAAGCCGATCACAATTGGGCAGGTCAATTCAATGGCGTTAAAGGCGTTTTGTTAGAATACACAACAGAACAACAAGGCATGATCATGACATATACAGCTACAGAAATAAAAGAGGAAAAAGTAAAACCATCTAAATTTACTATTCCTGATGAATATGAACTGAAAACATCAGAAGAAATCAAAACCATGTTTGGTGGTTAAACTATATTACAAAATAGCTTGAGACAACCTGAACATTTACATAAGAGAATCCTCGTATATTTATGAGGATTTTCTTATTTTTAAAATCAAAATGTAAATACAATATTTGTGACACAACAAAGCAGTAAAAAAGAAAAAAGAAAAACATCCAAAGGGAATAAAAAAAAATCCCGTAAACCGGCATTCGCCTTTTTGAAAGATGAACGGTTCAAAGTGTCTGTTGGTTTGTTTTTTATTGCTTTTGCCATATTGCTTGCCCTGTCTTTTACTTCGTTTTTGTTTACCTGGCAAGGAGATCAAAGTAAGCTGGATACCAATGTGGTTGAACTTTTCGCTGACAGGAATATCAAAGTTGAAAACTGGATTGGTAAACTTGGTGCTGTCCTGGCGGATGCTTTTATTCACAATGGCTTTGGCATTGCTTCTTTTGTGTTTATTTTCATTTTTCTAATCATTGGTTTCCGGTTTTTAAAACTCAGGCTACTGCCTCTGCGTAAATCTTTATTTCTTAGTTTATTGGGCATGATATGGCTTTCTGTTCTGCTGGGGTTTATTTTTACGGACAAGCTATTTTACCTCGGGGGAGCTCATGGTTATTGCATTGCTCAATGGCTCAATGCATTCACAGGTAAAGCAGGCACCATCATACTTTTATTCTTATTTTTGTTTGCTGTGATCATTTTTTCATACAAACCTGCCCTTGGTATCATCAAAGGCTGGTTTAAAAAAATAAAACACATCAAACCTGAACAATTGAAAGAAGAAGAGGAGGCTGACCTGGAGGATGAACCAAGCATCGACAAGGAAGAACAAAAAGACACGGAAACAAAACCGGCTTTTGAATTTGAAGCAGACAAGGCAGAAAACAACAAAAATGAAGACAAAGCAAATTACGATTTGGAAGTAAAAGATACCCAAGCCACCGAAGAAAAACCTGCTGAAAATGTAACCTTAACCAACGATGGCGATTTTGATCCCACGCTTGATTTGAGGAATTACAAAATGCCTCCGGTAGAACTTCTTGAAGATCATAAAAGTGGCAATAGCAAGGTTTCCGAAAAAGACCTGGAAGCCAATTCCAATCAAATCATCCGGACTTTACAGGATTATAATATCGAAATTTCAAAGATAACAGCAACCGTAGGCCCAACTGTAACCATGTACGAGATTGTGCCTGCAAAAGGCGTTCGCATTTCAAAGATCAAAAATCTTGAAGATGACATTGCCTTATCACTCGCTGCACTTGGCATTCGTATCATAGCCCCCATTCCCGGGCGGGGAACCATTGGTATTGAAGTTCCAAACAAAGATCCGGAAATTGTTTCCATGCGATCAGTACTTACCTCAAAAGCCTTTCTGGATAGCGATTATGAATTGCCTATCGTGATGGGGAAAAAGATTAACAACGAACCTTTGGTTTTCAACCTGGCAAAAATGCCACATCTTTTGATGGCAGGGGCTACAGGGCAGGGAAAATCCGTTGGGTTGAATGCCATTATCACATCTCTTTTGTACAAAAAACACCCGGCACAACTTAAGTTTGTCATGGTTGATCCAAAAAAAATAGAATTGTCATTTTATGAAAAGCTTGAACGGCATTTTCTTGCCAAATTACCCGATGAAGAAGAACCCATCATCACCGACACCCAAAAAGTAATTCACACCCTGAATTCTCTGACGAAAGAAATGGATCAACGGTATGATTTACTGAAAAAAGCAGGGGCCAGAAACATAAAAGAATACAATAAGAAATACATCAAACGCAGGTTAAATCCTGAAAAGGGCCATCACTACCTGCCTTACATTGTTGTGATTGTGGATGAATTTGCTGACCTAATACAAACTGCAGGTAAAGAAATTGAGGGACCAATTGCCCGCCTGGCTCAATTGGCAAGAGCCATAGGCATACACTTGATCATCGCAACACAACGTCCATCTACCAACGTGATCACAGGCACAATAAAAGCCAATTTTCCTGCCAGGATATCATTCCGGGTATCAAGCAGCATTGATTCGCGGACTATTCTTGACAGCTCAGGCGCCAATCAACTCATCGGGCGGGGTGATATGCTGATCAATGACGGGAAAGAACTGGTAAGGGCTCAATGTGCCTTTGTTGACACATCGGAAATTGAAGGAATTACAGAATACATCGGGTCGCAGCAGGGATATCCGTCTGCATTGTTGTTACCAGAACCGGAGACTGAAAGCAGCAGCGGAGCAGGCGTTTCAACAGATGATAAACTGGACGAAAATTTTGAAGAGGCAGCCCGTTTGGTTGTCCGGCATCAGCAGGGAAGCACTTCTCTTATACAACGAAAACTTTCAATTGGCTACAACCGGGCAGGACGCATTATCGATCAGCTTGAGGCCATGGGCATTGTGGGCCCCTTTGAAGGAAGCAAAGCCAGAAAAGTGCTTTATCCCGACGAATACGCTTTGGAACAGTATTTGAACTCACTGAATGAAAAAGAATAATGCAATGAGAAAATATGCCATCATACTATCAATGCTGTTTGTATTCATCGGGAATAGCAATGCTCAAGAAAGTGATTCCAGGGCCGTCAATCTACTTAATGAGGTAGCAGAGGAAATAAAAAATTACAATGGATTTCACATTGAATTTACATTTGGGATTGACAACCTGCGTGACAGCACCAAACAATTTTATAACGGGGAAATCTGGTTTAAAGACAAAGCCTATAAACTGGATATGATGGGTTCTGTCATACATTCAGACGGCAAAACAACAAACTGGGTCTATCAGGAAGAAACTCAGGAAGTCAATATAACACCATACAATGAAGAAGAAACAAGCACGTTTATTAATCCTTACCGGTTTCTTGAGAATTTTGAAACGGAATACACGTGCAGGTTTATTTCTGATAAATTTGTCAACAATCGTCCCTTAGTAGAATTACATCTTTTTCCCAATGATATTGAAGGAAGCAATTACTCACGGATCAAAATCAAAATAGACAAAGCAAAAAAAGAATTGTATGAGTTTACCTTTGTAGGAAATGAAGGCGTAAATTATATCATTACTGTAAACAAACTCCATGCCGACAAGCCTGTCACTACTGACATGGTTAAATTCAACAAGGAAGATTACCCTGATGCAGAAATTATTGACATGCGATAATTATTCTTTTAAATCACTACAATTAATCCATATTCTGCTGATTTGCACCTTGGCTGTTTACAGCCCCTCCAACAATGTCTTCAAAAGCGGCATAAATCATACAATAGGTAGCAGGTAAGGTAAACAGCACACCAATTCCTAGCAACAATATCCCAACAAAATTTATCAATAAAATAACAACCATGAAGCCGAGAAAAGGCCAGAAATTTTTGGTAATTACCCGGCGGCTTGCTTCCATGGCATCCCAAAAATCGTATTTTAGAAAAATGATGAAAGGGATAGTAAAAGTATAGGCTACAGCGAGGTATATGCCGGGAATGATAAGCAACAGGGTCCCGACAAATGTAAATATTCCCACGAGAAGGTTGGCCAGAAACAAGGGTAAAAAGATTTGAAACCCCTGGAAAAACATATCGAATTTAGGAATTTTGTTGCGGACAAGATCATTGGTAACAATAAAAAACCCGGCAATAAGCGGTCCGTTTACAACCACTGTTGCAAAAGAACCAATACCTGTGAATCCGGCAAATATATTGATTGCCATGAATATTGCTGCATATCCGACGAATGGTCCCAGATGAGAAGAAAACAGTTTCATCCCCCTGTCAATGTACAGGCCCATATTAAAGTCATATCCCTCCTGTATGAGTTTTTCTATTTTATCTTCATGCATAGACAACGGTTTAATTTTCAATAAAAGTAACTAATTTTTGAAGGCTGCACCATGGCTGTTAACAAAATTTTTGGTTTTTTTTGAGGGTGAAGGCATGTATCTCCCGATGTTCAAAGCCTCCCATTTCTCGTCTATAGCCTGGATGGTATCATCTGATGACAACACAGGTTGTGGCCATCTTCTTTTTCTGCCGGCTTGTTTTGGTTTCACCCTGGCGTCAATGTGCAATGCATTATTTATCCGTAAAATATCGCTTTGCGGATCAATATTGGCCAGCACCCACCATATCAACAACGAAACGTTTTCAGACGGAGGAACATCCACAAAAACAATGCAATGAACACCCTTGTCAAGAGGGGTATGCTGAAGCTCATCTTCTCGATTTGCATAGCGAATAAGAATATTGCCGTACCTGATGCTTTTGTCATCGCTGTAAAATTGGGGCTTTGGGGCCGTGTCCGGTGAATTTTCACTCAAATCAAGCATGAGTTTCCCACCGAAAACGGGTTGGGGTGATGCATGTTCCAATTCGTCGGCGGGGCCGGCAGAAATGATGGCTTTATCAGGGTGAATCCATGCAGCCACGTGGTCAATGACGGCAGGGTAATCTGTAAGCTCCACATCCTGCGGTAAGGCAATCAATATTTTTGAAAACATCATCTGACCGGCTCCCATCAGGGCATGCATTGTCTTATGGATGCTTCCCGGAAAACTGTTTTTGACATGCATCAATACCAGATTATGTGCTGTGCCCTCAGCAGGGAGATGAAAATCTTCCATTTCCGGTGCAATGAGCATTTTAATGGCCGGTTTGAACAGCGTTTCGGTGGTTTTTGAAAAATACAGGTCTTCCATAGGCGGGATGCCGGTAATGGTTGCCGGATACACGGCATTTTTGCGGTGCGTGATGGCAGTCAGATGAAACACAGGGTATGTGTCTTCGAGGGAGTAAAAGCCGGTATGATCGCCAAAGGGGCCTTCGGTGCGGAATGCTTCGTTTGTATCAATGTAGCCTTCCAAAATGATATCTGCATCCGCCGGCACTTCAATGTCCTGGGTGATACATTTTACCAGTGTTGCGGGTTGTTTACGAATCAGCCCATACATCAGCAGTTCATCCACGTTTTCGGGGAGCGGGGCTGTGGCAAGGTATGTGTAAAGCGGGTCTCCCCCCAGCGCAACAGCTACGGGCATTTTGCCTCCTTTTTGCTGCCATGCTTTGAAATGTACTGCACCACCTTTGTGACGATGCCAGTGCATACCTGTTGTGTTTTTATCAAAAACCTGCATGCGGTACATACCGATGTTGCGTGTGCCGGTTTCGGGGTGCTGGGTAAACACCATAGGCAAGGTAAAAAACGGCCCCCCATCAAAAGGCCAGGAAGTAAGTACAGGCAATTTGCCAAGGTCGGGGTTGGTATCAATCACTTGTTGACAAGCGCCCCTTTTGGTGCTGTGTTTGGGAAAAACTTTCAGGTAATGCCGGTGTGGCCAGATATGGCGGATGGTGCTGATTAAACCACCGCCCTGTTTCAACTGCTCAGCAAGGGAAAATAAGTGAGGAAACACATCGGCGGGATGTTGTTCACCCAAAATGGTTTTCATGCGTCCGGTGCTGCCAAAGGCATTAATCAGAAGGGGAAACTTTGTTCCGGTGTTTTCAAACAAAAGGGCTTTGCCACCGCCTGGTTGGTTCATCATGCGGTCGGCAATTTCTGTGATATCCTGGTCAGGCGAAACGGGATGTTTTACCCTTATCAGCTCTCCGTTGTTTTCCAGCCGTGCTATAAAAGCCTGCAAGCCTTGATGTGTCAAGTGTTTGTTTTTCACAGATTAAAGATAAAAATAATTGTTGGATAAAAAGTTAATAATTGTCATTTAAAGAGATATCTTAATATTGAACCTATTTGCGGCAGGGCGGAGGCCGGCAGCCCGTGTGCTGCGAAGCGGATGTGCTATGCTGTGGACAGAGCGACAAGAGAAGCTCCAGTCCATAGCATTACAGCACTCGCTGAGCAGTGCGCGGCTACAGGCCGCAGACCGACCCTGTTGGGTTGGCCATTAGCGCTACGGAACAGGGTGCCGCCCAAAAAAAGCCGCCCTTAGAATAAGAACGGCTTGAAATACATATGTTACCGGGATATTATTTCCCGAGGGTGGCAATCATCACAGCTTTGATGGTATGCAGCCTGTTTTCGGCTTCATCAAACACGATGGAGTGTTCGGATTCAAACACTTCGTCGGTTACTTCCATTTCGCCAATGCCGAATTTTTCAGCGATTTCTTTGCCAACGGTTGTGTTTTCATCATGGAAAGCGGGCAGACAATGAATGAATTTCACATTAGGATTGCCGGTTTTTTTGATCATGGCCATGTTGACCTGGTATGGTTTCATTTCAGCGATGCGTTTTTTCCATACTTCATCGGCTTCGCCCATGGATACCCACACGTCTGTGTAAAGGAAATCCACGCCTTTCACGCCCTTATCAACATCTTCGGTAAGGGTAATTTTGGCTCCGGTTTCTTTGGCTATTTCTTTGCACTGAGCTACCAGTTCTTTTGAAGGATGACAGGATTTCGGTGCCACGGCCCTGAAATCCATACCCATTTTGGCAGCACCAACGAGCAATGAATTTCCCATATTGTTGCGGGCATCACCGAGGTAAGCAAAAGATACTTTGTTCAAGGGTTTATCAATGTTTTCTTTCATGGTCATGAAATCGGCCAGAATCTGTGTGGGATGAAATTCATTGGTTAGTCCGTTCCATACCGGTACGTTGGCATGTTCGGAAAGTGTTTCAATGATTTCCTGACCAAAACCACGGTATTCTATGCCATCATACATGCGGCCAAGTACGCGTGCTGTGTCGGCCATGGATTCTTTTTTTCCCATTTGTGAGCCGGCAGGGCCAAGATAGGTCACCCCGGCGCCCTGGTCCATGGCAGCCACTTCAAATGCACAGCGTGTGCGGGTAGAGTCTTTGGCAAAAAGCAATACCACATTTTTGCCTTTCAGCAATTGTTTTTCAGTCCCTGTGTATTTTGCTTTTTTAAGGTCATCAGAGAGGTCAAGCAAAAAGTTGATTTCTTTCGGACTGAAGTCCAGCAATTTTAAAAAACTTCTGTTTCTAAGGTTATAAGCCATAATTTTATTTTTTTAATGTTAATAAATCTGTATTGTTTCTAAACTTTACGCTGTGGAGACAAAAACGATTTTATTTAGCCACGATTTGAGTGCCGACATTGTCTTTGCCCAATTCTTTGGATTCGGTAATAACGCATTTTTTACCACCGCGTTCAATGAACTGAATGGCCGCCCTGATTTTAGGAGCCATGCTGCCTTCGGTAAACTGACCGTCGTCGAGGTGTTTTTTTGCATCTGCCACAGTAATGACATCCAGGGCCTGTTGGTTTGGTTTGTTGAAATTGATAAACACTTTAGGCACATCCGTAAGGACATAAAATTCATCGGCATTGATTTGTGTCGCCAGCATTGATGAGGCCAAATCTTTATCAATGACAGCATCGATGCCCTGCATTTCGCCGGGTTTTACATAAAATGCAGGAATCCCGCCACCGCCGACAGTAATGACAATGTTTCCGTCACGGGCGAGTTTTTCTATGCTGTTTTTGTTGAGTATCTCAACAGGGTTAGGCGAAGCCACTACTTTGCGGAATCCCCTTCCTTTCGGATCTTCGGCATATACATCATCGGGATTTTCTTTTTTCAGAGCTTCCAGTTCTTCTTTAGTATAGTATGGGCCGATGGGTTTTGTAGGATTTTGGAATGCCTTATCATGCTTATCCACAAGTACTTGTGTTACCAGGGTAAGGATATCACGCTTCATTTTTTTGGATTCAAGTACATTTCTCATTTGCTGTTCAATGATATACCCGATAAATCCCTGCGAATAAGCGCCACAAATATCAAGGGGCATGAGAGGAAGATCAAACATCTTATGACCGGCAATGTTTCTGAGAAGAATGTTCCCGACCTGTGGTCCATTTCCATGGCCGATAACAATGTTATAATCCTGCTCTATCAGTGCTGTCAGGTTATTGCAGGTATCATGCACATTGGTTTCCTGTTCCTCAATGGTTCCTTTTTGTCCTGCTCTAAGGAGTGCATTTCCGCCAAAAGCAACTACTGCAAGTTTTTTCTTCATAATTATTGTTGATTTTGATTAAGTGGCAAATATAAAAGAATTTAGACAGATAAAATATTTTGTGATTGAAATTTCAGTGTGTAAAAACAGGATGGTTAAGCTGCATCAAATTTTGGGCATCTGTCAGGTTGAAAAAGTCACAAAACAGGAAAACACAGGTAAGGGTTACAGTACCTGTCATCAGAGGGATTAAGCAGAATTGTGAACATTATTGTTTTTCGCCGTCTTTACGCATTGGAATTTTACCTATATTTGTTTCTGTAATGGAATATAGAAACATGATCAAATCAACCATATTATCTGTTTTAGTTGTTGGGTTGGTATTTTTAACGTCCTGCAAATCTGACTGGTATAATGTTCCGGAGTCAACTGAACCATACGTTGAAAAATTTGATACTTATGCACAACAACAGGGCATTGAATTTGATTTTGAAGAGATAGGTCTTATCATAGAATTTTCAAACCTCGGTGAAGATACAGCAGCCAGATGTAATTATGAAGACCCGATACGTATTGAGCTGGATGAAGAAACCTGGGCAGAAGCCAATGAAGATACTCGTGAAGCCATTATGATGCGTTATATGGCGTTGGGATTTCTTAACCGGCAGAATACAAACGCAGTTTTTCCCAACGGGGAATGGACAAGTTTAATGCGGGGAACGCCTTATGAAGTGGACAAAAAGATGCATCATACATTGAATTATTTCGGGTTTAGAAAACCTTATTATGTTGATGAATTATTTACTGAGAACAGATATTGGCCATGGTGGGCTGATCATCAAACCAGCTATGACTCAATTCATGAACTTGAATCTGTCACCCTGCTTAATGAACAGTTTTTGGGCGATGTAAACGTGTGGGAACAAACCAACATGACGCTGGAAGCAGAAATTAACAATGGGGAATTTAGGTTACAAAACGGCAGTAATTCTTCCGAAATAGCATTTTATGATCACGATCTTGACATGGAAGACGATTTTAAGATGGAATGTATCATCAAGATTGAAAACAGTAACTCATCAGATTTCAGCGGCTTTATCTGGGGCGCTTCTGACCATAATGCGTATTATTTTACCGGGTATGATTTGCAACATAATGTACTGATCAGTAATTCAAAAGAGAATTTCAATTATTGTTTTTCTTATGTTGAAAATGAAAATATTGCGGATTTTTTAAATTATAATAAGCTGACTGTAGTACATCTGAATGATCTTGTTTATGTCTTTTTAAACGAGAACTTTGTTTACCTTACGGACATCCACGAATTATACGGGGACCGTTTTGGTTTCAAAGTTGGTGCCAACAGCACATTGGGTGTTGACAGGCTGACCATTGAACAGCTTAAATAAAACCTATATACATAACCAATTCAGCCATTTGGCAGGAATTTTGATAATCACTAAAACACAATAAAAACACAGCTTATGAAAAAAACAATTTACCTGATGCTTGCTTTGTTAGGCACCAATTTGGTGATGGCTCAAAAAACCAACCTTACCATCTTTCACGAAGAAGGGGAAGCCTTCACCTTGTATCTGAACGGCATGAAAAAAAATGACAGCCCAAAAGCCAACGTAAAAGTTGAAGGGTTGAAAGCCGATGCATACAAGGCCAAAATTGCCTTCAACAACAAATCAATGAAGTCGTTTACCAAACCGTTGTGGTTTGAAGAACCGGGTTATGCCTACACGTTCAGGATTCATCAAAAGAACAACGGCAAAATGACACTGCGCCTGGTAAGCCAGACAGCCATTGAACAAACAGAGGATGAGCCTCAAATCAGCGAACAGAAATACGAAGACCCACAACAGACCAACCACAGCACCGAAGGCACAAACATGCAGGAGACAACTACCATCACGCACAGCACCACGACTCATGCAGGCCATGGTCATGAAACAAGTGACGATACCGAATCAGTAGGTGTCAACATGAAAGTCAACGAATCCGGGATGGATGTGTCCATGAATGATAACGGGGAGCAAATGAATATGACGGTTGATTTTGAGCTGGATGATGCCCATACCGAGACAACAACAAGCACCACAACGACCACCACAACCACAGTTACGCATGAAGGTGGAGGTGTTGAAGAAGCCATTGTTGAACAGGAAACAGCCCAGCAAACAGCAACACCACAGTATGAATCCGGTGGTTGTCATACCCCGATGAGCAGCATGGATTTTGAAGAGGCTAAACAATCCATTGAAAGCAAAGATTTTGAAGATTCGAAGCTGAAAATTGCCAAACGCATTGCCAAAAGCGATTGCCTGACATCATCACAGGTAAAAACCATCATGGCTTTATTTGATTTTGAAGATTCCAGGCTTGAGTTTTCAAAATTTGCTTATGAATATGTGTACGATCCACATAAATACTATATCGTGAATGATGCATTCGAGTTTGAAATGAGCATTGATGAACTGGACGAATACCTGGAGAGTGTAGAATAAACATTCAGGTTAATTCATCTGTTAGTTTTCAGAAAAATTACTTTTTACCTTTGGCAAAAATTAATCACGATATGAAAACAATTACATTCATCAGACATGCAAAATCTGACAGAAAACAAGATGTTCCTGATTTTGAACGGCCACTGAATGACAGGGGTAAAAATGACGCTCCTTTGATGGGGCAAGTCATTAAATCGGATTTTATATTGCCGGATCTTATTATATCAAGCCCTGCAAACCGGGCAAAAACTACCGCCAGGCTAATTGCTGCTGAAATTGGATATGCCGAACAGGAAATATTGTACCTGGAAAATCTGTATTTTGCCGATACAGAAACGTTTTTAAGCATCATTCGTGATATGGAAAATAATTTTGAATCCATATACATGATATCTCATAATCCCGGCATCACCTATATTGTGAGCCGCACATCGGATACACGGCTGGATCACATGCCAACCTGTGGTGTATCACAAATAAAATTTGATGTCAGCTCATGGTCTGATATTGAAGATAAATCAGGAAAATTAGTAAGGTTTGATAAGCCCAAAAATCACAAGGAAAAATAGCTGACAAATTAATCCAGCGTATCCAAAGCATTTAAAATCAGTTTCACGGATTCCCGGATTTGTTTTTCAGTGATAATCAGGGGTGCCCCGATGCGGAAAGCATTAGGCTTAAACAAAAATAAATCGGTGATGAAGCCACCTGTTTTCGCGCCGATTTCCATCACACGTGCAGCCTCTTCTTCGGTTTCCAATTCAATGCCAATAAAAAGGCCTTTGCCCCAGACTTTTTTGATACGCGGGTGTGTCAAGAGGTCAAAATACAGGCTTGCTTTGGCATCCACTTGTTCAATCAGTTTGTCCCGCAACAACACGTTAAGGTTGGCTAACGCTGCCGCACACGATACCGGATGCCCGCCAAAAGTAGTAATGTGTCCGAGCATTGGATTTTTCGTGAACACATCCATAATGTGTTTGTCAGCGACAAAAGCACCTAGCGGCATACCGCCTCCGAATGCTTTTGCAACACACATAATATCCGGCACCACATTGTAATGCATGTGTGCAAACAATTTCCCCGTCCTGCCAAAACCGGTTTGTACTTCATCAAAAATCAACAAAGCCCCAATGTCCCTGCAGCGTTGTTTCAAGGCAGAAAGGTAATCATCATCCGGGATGCAAATCCCTGCTTCAGCCTGGATGGGCTCAATAACCACCGCAGCAGTTTGTGTTGTAATCTTATCAAAATCGTTTGTATTGTTAAACCTGATGAAATCAATGCCGGGCAACAGCGGTCTATAATTCCGTTTAAAAGATTCATCGCCCAGCAAAGACAAAGCGCCTTGTGTGCTTCCGTGATACCCATTTTTACAGGCCACGATGTGATTTTTACCCGTATAGCGTTTTGCCAGTTTCATGGCTCCCTCAATGGCTTCAGAACCACTGTTTACAAAATATACCGCATTCAGTGAAGGATGAAGTTGTTTTACCAGTAAATCAGCAAGTTCGATTTGTACCGGCTGAATAAATTCACCATACACCATCAGGTGCATATGTTTATCAATCTGATCTTTGACAGCTTGAACAATTTCAGGGTGCTGGTGCCCCAGATTGCACACTGACACACCGGACACCAAATCAATAAAAGGATTCCCGTGTTCATCATAGATGTAAATGCCCTTGGCTTTGCTTGCACTGAACATCATGGGTTTTTCGGATGTTTGCCCCAGACGTTGTTTGAAACGATGTTTCATTGCGGAATGTTGCATGTTAATTAATCAGGTTTAAGCCATCCAGAAGGTCTTGTTTGTAGGATTTACCGATGGGAATGTCTTTTTTGCCTTGTTTTAAATCCATTGAAATCGCATTTCCCGTGATGGTTTTAATGTGATTGATGTTGATGATATAAGACCGGTGCGTTCTGACAAAAATATCATGAGGCAATTTTGCATGCATGGCTTTCATCGTAAAATGAATTAAATACCTTTTTTCGTAGGTTTGAATGGAAACATAATTTTCCTGTGCCTCAACAAAATAAATATCACTAAAATGCAATTTAATGAGCTTGGAATTTTCCTTTATGAATAACACTTTAGCTCTTTGCTGGTTTTGTAATAGTAATTGCTCGTATTGGTCTTCACTCATAGCCAGATATTTACTGACTGTTCTGAA
>JAQIDD010000265.1 GCA_027858215.1 Candidatus Delongbacteria bacterium
GGCAACTGGGTGACATATTTTATCCTTACGTAAGAGTTCCGGTACACAGGTGGTTTATTAGACTCCAGTGCCTTTGACAGCATTTGATTCAATTTGTTGGTAGTGATTCGTTGTCTGCGTCTTTTATACACCTCTATGGCTTCACTGAGCACTTTGTGAATACGTAATTTTGTCAATACTGACGTAAAAATTACCGGCACATCCGTAAACGGTGCTAGCCTTTCTCTGATGGCAGCTTCATAATTTTTAACTGAGTTGGTATCTTTCTCCACCAAATCCCATTTATTCACAACAACGACCACACCTTTGCTTTTGCGTTGCACAAGTCTGAAAATATTAACATCCTGGGCTTCAATCCCTCGCGTGGCATCCAGCATCAATATACACACATCTGAATTTTCGATGGTCTTAACAGATCGCATAACCGAATAAAACTCCAAATCTTCGTGCACTTTATCCTTGCGCCGCAGACCGGCAGTATCAATCAACGCGAAATCAAAGCCAAATTTGTTGTAATAAATATTCACTGCATCACGCGTTGTACCCGGAATTTCTGTTACCAGAGTACGGTCTTCGCCCAGCAGTGTATTAATGAGTGATGATTTTCCAACATTTGGCCTGCCTATAACCGCAAAATGTGGTAATTCTTCGGCGGTTATTTGTGTTTCCTCAGCCACCGGCAATAAACCTGTTACCACATCTAGTAAATCTCCTGTCCCACTACCATTGATTGACGATATAGCAACAGGTTCACCCAGCCCAAGGTTATAAAATTCATACACATCATTATGGCGCATATTGTTGTCAACTTTATTCACAGCAATTACCACCTTTTGCTTTGATCTTCGCAACATAGCAGCTACCTGATCATCCAGTGCAGTGATACCCGTTTCCACATCAAGCATAAAAATGAGCACATCAGCTTCCTCTATGGCTATGCGAACCTGCTTTTTGGTTTCTTCTTCAAAAACATTGTCAGGATTTTCAACATAACCGCCTGTATCGATCACTGAGAATGTACGTCCGTTCCACACACATTCACCATAAATCCTGTCTCTTGTTACCCCACTCAGATCATCCACAATAGCAGTTCTCCTCTCTGTGAGGCGGTTGAATAAAGTGGATTTACCCACATTTGGTCTTCCTATAATTGCAACAACTGAAGCACTCATAAGTATTTTCAATTTTTCGTATTATTCAATTTTAAAACTGCGAAATTAGTATTTTTTTACCTGTTGACTACTGATAGCCAAATTGTCTCAACATACGATCATCATCACGCCAGTCTTTCTTGACCTTCACGTACAATCCGAGGTACACCTGTTTTCCGAAAAACGCTTCAGCATCTGCCCTTGCCATCTGCCCGACTTTTTTCAGGGCAGCACCTTTGCGTCCAATGATGATGCCCTTCTGTGAATTGCGTGTAACAAAAATAGTGGCTTCAATGCGAATGATGTTTTCATCTTCTTTAAAAGAATCTATCACCACTTCAACCGAATATGGTATTTCCTGACGGTATTTAATCAGGATTTTTTCTCGAATTATTTCTGACACAATAAACCGTTCGGTTTTATCAGTGAGTTGGTCTTTAGGAAAAAACGGCGGATTTTCGGGTAAGCGGTCAAGGATTTCCTGCAACAGACGCTCCAGGTTATGCTCCTTTAACGCCGACATGGGGATAATTTCCGCATCGGGAACAACCTCACTCCAACGCTTCATCAGGGCAGTAACTTCCTCCTGGTTACTCAGATCAATTTTGTTTATCAATATAAGCACAGGGACGTTTGCCTCTTTAAGGCGATCTACAAAGTGCTCATTTTTCATGAATTTCTCTACCACATCGGTCACATAAACAATTACATCGGCATCTTCAAAGGCTGTTCCAACAAAGGACATCATGTTTTCCTGCAGGCGATAAGCGGGTTTGATGATACCCGGCGTGTCTGAATACACAATTTGAAAATCATCACCATTGACAATCCCCAGAATGCGGTGCCGCGTTGTTTGCGACTTGGAGGTAATGATGGAGACTTTCTCGCCTACCATTTTGTTCATAATGGTGGATTTTCCGACGTTGGGATTTCCTAGAATATTAACAAAACCGGATTTATGGTTCATGACAGATATTTTGCAGCAAAGGTAGTGAAAACAAGTGTGTTTTAGCAATCTATTAATGATCCCTGGATTTATATTCACTGACAGTACAGAAATTCATTAAGGGGCCTTCTATTAATTCTTTTCTTTCAAGAAACAAATATAATGAATAATATGCAAGGCATAAATTTTTCTGAATAGCCATAGCTATTTAGAAAAACTTTAACGC
>JAQIDD010000268.1 GCA_027858215.1 Candidatus Delongbacteria bacterium
TCAGGATATTTATCTTTGGAACAATACAGAAAGGAACAAATCTGGCAAGAGAATAGTAAATATGGACAAGTCCCTAAAGTTACGTAATAAAAAAAAACAGCTAATGTAAATAGTTTCAACACCATAATATTAAAAAAAAACCTGAAACACTACACCATAAAACCCCTTAAATCTATATTCATCATCATTGTGTTCTCTATTATGCCACAACTTATTTCCGCTCAATGTGGTGGTGGCGGTACAAACCAGGGAAGTTTGACAATGCTTCCTACATTTCAAACTATCAGTGTGAATAGTGGAGACCGTTATACGTTTGAAGCTTTCTCCTACATTACTTATATTTTCTCATTTTGTCAGGGAGGTGGAAACAATACGATTGACACCCAATTAGAAATCTGTGATGAATTTGGTACCACTGTATATTCATATAATGATGATCAATGCGGACTTGGTTCTGAAATCACATGGAATCCTACTTCTTCCGGGACATACAGTATTGTAATTCATCAATATTATTGCAATGATGGAGGTACTTCAGCAGGCACCATGGCCTACAGGGTAGTAACTCCCCCTTCGGAGGCTGACTGCCTGGGGGGCCTCCCATTATGTAATACCAGCAACTCTCATCCTATTTCAGCATCTGGAGAAGGCAATTATGTTGATCTGTATGATTTTTACACCAATGATGGCATGGCGCATAGTACATGGAATTGTCCAAACTGCCTCGTATCAGGTGAAGACAATGATATGTGGTACACATTCACTGTGCAATCAGGGGGATCATTGGAATTTACAATCACTCCTAATAATCCCGGGGACGACTATGATTGGGCTCTTTTTGACCTTACTTCTACTGATTGTTCCGATTTAATTAATTATTCTTCTTATCCTCCGGTGCGTTGTAATTATTGTGGGACCACTGGAAACACTGGCATGACGTCAGGTAGCAACACATGTGAAGGACCCAACGCCTGCAATCAATTCAACAGCAGTATGGGAGTATCAGCAGGAGAAACCTATGCCATTATTGTAAATAACTATTCAGCATCAATAAATGGTTATAATATTAATTTTGGAGGAAGTACTGCATCAATCGTGGATAATACAGGTCCTTATATGGAAGGATTGGTATATAACCCTGAATGCGGGTCAGCCACCTTGACAGTGCAATTCAGTGAACGCCTGTGGTGTACCAGCGTACAGCCTAATGATTTCCTGTTAACCGGCCCGGAAGGAGAATATGATGTGGGGGATGTTTGGTCAGAAATATGCATGGCCGGCCTGGGATCCACTTACGGCGATACTTATTATGATGATGTGTGGACATTAGACCTGAATGATTACCTTGAACATGACGGAAATTATACCCTTACTGTTTTGGGAGGTGGGGTTGATGACATTTGTTCAAATTATTCACCTCAAAATTCAATAAATTTTTCCATTGCCGGGGTTGAGGCCGATACACTATACGGACACAGCTCTTGTTATGGCACTGACGATGGCTGGGCCGAAGTAACAAACATCACTGGATCTGTGTCTCCTTATTCTATTACATGGACTGGGCCAGGTGGGTTTACTTCCACAAATGCAAGTATTTCAGGACTTGAACCAGGGGCTTACTCTGTTACGATTGATGATGCCAATGGAAGATGCGAATTTGTTGAAACCATAATTCTTTACGAGCCTGATCAGATTACGTTTAACACATCAACAACCAATCCCGGATGTAATAATAACGATGGAGTAATCACTGCCAATGGCATAAGCGGGATGTTCCCTCCTTATGATATTGCCTGTACAGGACAATCAACTGCATATAATACAGCCAGTCATACTTTTGGTGGTTTACCTGATGGTAATTACACCATTACAGTCACTGATGATCGCGGATGTTCGAACACAAACACCGTAACACTTACCGCCCCCCCTATTGCTGATGCTACATTTACGTACAATGGAAATCAGTGCCTGGATAATCAGTCATTTGATTTTACTCACACCGGAGCATCTGTAGTGGGCGAAACTTACAACTGGTCATTCAGTGGTGGTACACCAGCCTCATCAACCGCTGAAAATCCAACGGGAGTAACGTTTGGTTCTTCCGGAGCACATAACGTATCACTTACTGTAACCGCAGGGTCATGTATTGATTCATATAACCTGAATGTCAATGTTTACCTGCTTCCAGATCCCAATGTCACAACAACGGATGATAACTGTGGCGTATGTGATGGTACTGCATCAGCAACAACAGGACTCAGCTCTTATAACTGGTCTTCGGGAGGATCAACGGATACTGAAACAGGCCTCTGTCCCGGGAATTATTCAGTGACAGTAACCAATGCTAATGGCTGTTCAAATACCGAAGCCTTTACAATTAACAGCGTCGGAACACTGCCCACAGCTAATGTTGTTACAACAGATCCAACATGTTTTGGCGATTGTGACGGGACAGCCACTGTTAATGCTTCAGGGCCACCTACATTTACCTACCAGTATTCTGCAGGATCAACACCAAACAATCAAACAACAGGTGGCTTGTGTGACGGGAATTATACTGTTACCGTTGGAGATGGTGCCAATCCTGCATGTTATGTGGTAGAAAACTTTAGCATTAATGATCCCGTGGGAATGACATTAACCATGAGTGGTACAGATGCCAACTGCGGCTTGTCAAATGGATCTGCTTCTGTTACCGTTGGAGGAACATATACCCTGCCGTTGAATTATAACTGGTCAAATGGAGGAACCAACGGAACCATTAATGGTATTCCTGCAGGAAATTATACAGTCACCGTAAGCGATGGAAACGGATGTACTGCATCCAACAACATTGTTATCAATGATACAGGCGTTCCGTTTACTACCTCTGTCACTGTAAACCAAAATGCACAATGTAACGGGGCCTGTGACGGTTCTGCTACAGCAAGTGCTGCCGGTAGTCCCGGCCCTTATTCTTACAACTGGAGCAGTGGTACAAATCCAACAAATGCTACTGTCACCGATCTTTGCGCAGGTACACACTCCGTAACCATATCTGAAGGCGCCTGTAGCGTTGTTGAAACCGTAAGCATTACCGAACCAACAGCCATTACAGGCACTGTCACTTCAAGTGATGCCCACTGCGGCCAATCCGATGGTGATATTACTGTCAGTGCTTCAGGCGGAACAGTATCAGGGGATTATGACTATGAATGGGACTGTGTTCCCGCTCAGTTTACTGCAACAGCATCAAGTCTGCCGGCAGGTACGTATCACGTTACAGTAACAGACGACAACAACTGTACTGTTGAATTTACCGGTAGTATCCCAGATGTTGGCGGCGTGTCCCTCAACGAAACACATTCTGCAACGCTTTGCTCATATTCATCCGACGGAACTGCAACCATCAATGTGCTTGCCGGGGATCCCGATTTTACATATGACTGGTCACACGGCGTAAGCAACACAACATCCGCAACAAGCCATACTTTAAACAACCTCGCTCCCGGACCATATACAGTTACTGTCACCGATACATGGGGATGTTCCGCTGTAACTAATTTTACCATCAATGCAGCACCTGTGCTTGACGCTACCATTTCAAGCTCTACAGATGCTTCTTGTAATGGAGGTTGTGACGGCACAGCAAGTGTCACTGCTTCAGGGGGAACAGGGGCATATACCTATGATTGGGGAGTGGGTAATGGCAGTGCTCCGGCACAACCCGACAACTTTGATATGTGTTCAGGAAATTATACCGTTACTGTTACAGATGCCAACAATTGCACTGCTACTGCTTCCGCCTCTATTGGGGAACCCACCGCCTTGAGCCTGGCCATGAACAGCACAGATACACATTGTGCACAACCCAATGGTTCTGCCATGGTACTACCATCTGGAGGAACTTTGCCTTATACATATGTATGGTCTGACGGAACTACAAGCCAATCCAATATTCATCTGGCTCCGGGGCACTATTGTGTAACAGTTACTGATGATAATGGTTGCCAGGATTCACTCTGTGTGGATATTCTCAATGAGCCTGATCCAACCGTATCCATTTCCAACACAACTGACATTACTTGTTACGGAGATAATGATGGAACTGCCACTGTTTCAATAGGCGGAGGAAGCCCCCCTTTTGATATTGAATGGGGAACTACTCCTGTGCAGAATACAGCAACGGCAACTAATTTAAGCCCCGGCACACATTATGTAACAGTAGCTGATATGTATGGCTGTTCTTATCAGGCCAGTGCTACCATCAATGAACCCTCCGAACTTTCTGTTACGACAAATGCACCCATTATTAATTGTTTTGGAGATTGTGATGGATCTGCATTGGCGAATCCTTCGGGAGGCACATCCCCTTATACTTACCTCTGGAGTGATTTTCAGAACACCCAAATGGCTAGCAGCTTATGCGCAGGAGTTTATACCGTTACTGTAACTGACGATAACGGATGCACAGTTGAAGATGATGTAACCCTTGATCAAAATTCTGAAATTATAGTAACTGCAGATATTACAGCATCCGATTGCGGACAATCCAATGGTGAAATTGATCTTACTGTATCAGGGGGATCGTATCCTTACGACTTTGACTGGGCTTACGGGCCACATACTGAAGATTTACCGGGTATTCCTGCAGGTACTTATGAAGTTACCATTACCGATAACAAAGGCTGTCAGGCCATTGAGGTATTTGCGGTCAATGATATCTCCGGGCCAACCGTCAACATAAGTTCATCATCAGATGCTTTATGCTCTGGTTCATGTAACGGGCAAGCTACTGCAACCGTTACGGGAGGAACAGGACCCTTTGATTATGAGTGGAATACCACGCCTGTACAAACAAATCCATCCGCAACCAACCTTTGTGCAGGATCATATTCGGTTGAAGTTACCGATATGACAACAGGATGTGTAGCTACCTCAAGCGTAACCATCAATGAACCTCTCCAGTTGGATGTACACGGTGTTAAAGTAGATCCCTCATGCTACAATGCTTGTGACGGGGAAATTCAATTGACAACCTATGACGGAACGCCTCCCTATACTTACACGTGGACAGGGCCGGGCACATTGCCCACAACTGAAGATCTGACAGGCCTTTGTGCTGGTTCTTATACCGTTGTAATCGAAGATGCCAATGGATGTATGGTGACAAGAAACTACATCCTTATCGAACCAGATTTTGTCAACGTTACCACTGCAGTTGTCATGACAAATTGCAATGGTTCATGTGACGGAGAAGCAACAGCAAACGCCGTTGGAGGCACCGGTTCTTATACCTACGAATGGAGCGATGGCAACAATCAAACATCACAAACTGCCGTGAATCTGTGTCCCGGCACTTATGGTGTGACTGTAACCGATGGCAATGGATGTACCGGAAATGGGATTGCCAATGTGCCGGATCCTTCTGCATTGCAATTTGCCAGTACTTCAACAACTGATGCCAGTTGTAATGGCCTTGCCGATGGTTCAGCAAGTGTTTCCATTCTTGGTGGTAGTCCGCCATATACTTACAGTTGGTCGTCAGGATCCACTAACAGCACAGCAAACAACCTTCCGGAGGGAACACATTGCGTAACCGTTTTGGATGATAATAGCTGTATGATAGAAACATGTATGGATATTGACGAACCTGCCCCCATCAATATAGTTATGGATGCAACAAATGAATCCTGTAACGGATATTGTGATGGTGAAATCACAGCTAATGTGACAGGTGGAACTCCTGGATATTCTTATACATGGTCAAACACAGCCACATCTCAAACAAATGATAACCTTTGTGTTGGCTTATACTTGCTCACGGTTACTGATAATAATGGTTGTGAGCAAAATGCCAGTGCCAGCATTAACGGACCGGTTATCCTCGATATAGTCGTTCAGGATACTGTAATGCCGCACTGTGGAAACAACGATGGTTCGATTACCATTGGTGTGATTGGAGGAACAGCACCTTATACGTATGCATGGCAAAACTATCCCTCAGAAACAACGTCCTCCCTGAGCAACATACCTAACGGAAATTACACCGTGTCCGTTACCGATGATAATGGTTGTTCAACATCACACACCATTGACTTAAATGATATATCTGCACCAGTCATTGACAATATTGTCATTACCAATGTAGATTGTTTTGGAAATGCTACAGGTGAAGCAGAAGTATTTTTCACAAGCTCAACACCTTTTAACACCATCAGTTGGAATGATCCTGCGAGTCAAAGCAGCGCTCATGCTGTTAACCTCGAAGCCGGACAATATACGGTACAAATCGTTGATGACAATGGTTGTTCTACCAGTGAAACCATTACCATTACCGAGCCATCTGTTTTACAAGGCCGTGTTGACAGTTATACTGATGCCACCTGCAACGGATTTTGCAACGGAACAGCTCAGGCATTGTTCATTGGTGGGACACCACCTGTTACATACAGTTGGACAGGAGGATTAAGCGGACAAAATGTAAGCGGTCTGTGTGCAGGTACCTACTATTTAACGACTACTGATGCCAACGGATGTACATCAGAAGACCAGGTTACCATTTCAGAACCAACTCCAATGACATTGACTGAAAACATTACATCCGTATTATGCCCGGGTGGAAATAATGGATCAATATCAGTTTCTGTCAGCGGGGGATCAGGAAACTATGATTATGAATGGTTTGGCACATCAGGGAATGATCCCACTGTCAGTGGGCTTACTTCAGCAAATTATACGGTTGTGGTTTACAATGCAAACGATTACGCTTGCTTTGTTACTGAAAACTATTTTGTTCCTGAACCCGATCCCATTGATGCTACATTTGGAAGTGTAAACGCCACTTGTAATCAGGATAACGGAACCGCATACGTAGAGTCCATTTCCGGCGGGACGCCAGGATACAGTTACTCATGGACGCCTGGAAACATTATAGGAACAGATTCTGCAACTAACCTTGCTCCCGGCAGTTACGTATGTCAGGTTACGGATGCTTATGGATGCCAGGCAAGTTTTGATGTGGATGTAGATGAAACATTAGCACCTCAACTTGACAACACTATTGTACAACCTGTTACTTGTTTTGGATACAATGATGGATACGGAGAAGTTGTAGTTTCAGGAGGAACACCACCTTACAGTTACCAATGGAATCCCAACGTTACTGATCAGGCAAGCAGCAACACACTGGAAGCCGGTCTTTATACAGTTACGGTAACCGACGTCAATGGATGTGAAGTGTATGCCACTCTGCCCATTAGCAGTCCTGATGAACTTATCGCTATGCCAACAGGAACAGATACCATTTGCATTGGACAAACAACCAATATTAACGTTACTGCTTCAGGCGGAACTCCCCCATATACTTACGATTGGGAATTGCTTGGAAATGGCGCTGCACATAATGTTTCCCCTGAAGTGACTACAAACTATGTAGTTACCACCATCGACAATGCAGGGTGCTCCTCAGAAGTTGAAGCTGTTGAAATAACAGTCAGGCCACCTCTGGATCTAGTTGTGACATCGCCGGGAGCAGTTTGTCTCGGGCAAACAGCCGTGTTACTGGCTACAGCCAAAGGTGGTAACGGAGACTATACATACAACTGGGGACATGGCATTGTTACCAACAATCCCCAATTGGCATTCAGCCCGGAAACACAAACCTATTTTGAGGTTATTCTTACGGATGGATGCGGAACACCGGCTGACACGGCTGAAATTACGCTTAATGTTTCGCCTCAACCTGAAATTGATATCATTCGTACTCCATCGAAAGGATGTGCTCCGTTGAGCGTAAATTTCGATAACAATACAAGCAATTATACCTATGCATATCACTGGGATTTCGATGATGAAGATTCCGGAGACAACAATACATCCACACTAAAAAGACCTGTCCATTATTTTGAAGAGCCCGGGTACTACGATGTATCTGTTGTAGTTACAACAGACCAGGGATGTACTGACTCAACCACTGTGAATGTTAGAATCAAAGAAAATCCGACTGCCGATTTTACAGCACAACCATGGACAACAAGTGCTTTCACCTCGTCAATACATTTTAATGATCAGTCAATTGAGGCTACTCGTTGGAAATGGCTGTTTGGAGATAATGGAACCAGTACAGAACAGAATCCTGATTACGTCTTTGAAAATTATGGTGACATTCCCGTAACATTAATTGCATACAACAATATAGGTTGTACTGATACCATTACCCAAAAAGTGCACATCATTGAAGAACATCGTTTTTATGTACCAACGGCCATTAACCTGTACTCACAGGAGAACAATGCATTTGGACCTGTTGGCAAAGGGATTGACTATGATTCTTATAAAATGACCGTATTCAACCGCTGGGGAGAACCTCTCTTTACTACAACAGATTTTAACGAGAAATGGCTGGGAAGAACCGAAAACAATAAAGGCGATTACGTCCAGAATGGTACTTATACCTGGGTCATTACATTAAAAGATAAATTTGGCAAAGAACATTTGTATTCAGGTGCAGTAACCGTATTTAATTAATATAATCTACTTAGAAAAAAACATTTTCTAAAAGGATTGACAGTTGTTCTGTTTTGATTCTTAAAAAACATGTATTTTCGCAGCAGATAAATAAATAAGAATTATATTATGGCTACTGATCAAAATTTATTTGAAGTTTTTCCTCAAGTCAGCACAGCAGAATGGATGGAAAAAATCAAAAAAGATCTAAAAGGGGCTGACTTTGACCGTAAGCTGGTCTGGCGTACCCTGGAAGGATTCAATCTTATGCCTTTCTACAGGACAGAAGACCTGCGTGATAAAGATTACCTCAACACACATCCGGGAGAATTTCCTTACACCCGTGGCACAGAAGTCAAAAACGACTGGCTCATACGACAAGACATTGACGTTGATGATGTAAAAGCAGCCAATAAAAAAGCGTTGGATATGCTCAACAAAGGTGTGACAGCCATTGGGTTCAATGTAAAACAAAAACTGACTCCCAACGATATCGAAACCCTGCTCGACGGCATTGTCATTGATGCCTTGCCGGTGTATTTTAACACAGACCACAACACAAATCATCTGAATGTACTGGCTGAGTATGTAACTAATAAAGGCCTCGATAAACATAAAATCACAGGAGCAGAAGATTTTGATCCGCTAAGCGCACTGGTTTTGAATGGCTTTATCCGGTCAGGTAAACAAACCTGGGACGTGGTTGAAAAAATCATGTCTGATGCGAAAGAAAAACTCCCGGCATATCGCCCCATTAGCATCCATGCCAAAAACTTCCAGAATGCCGGCTCCAACCTTACACAAGAACTGGCTTTTGGGTTGTCAATGGCTGTCGAATACCTGGATAACTTAACAGAAGCCGGATTAAGTATAGATGACATTGCACCACGCCTTCAATTCAATTTTGCTACCGGAAGCAATTATTTCATGGAAATTGCAAAACTCAGGGCAGCAAGGCTGCTTTGGGCAAAAATTGTCAATAAATACAAGCCTGAACACTCGGAGGCAGAAAAAATGCACATTCATGCAGAAACCGCTACATGGAACATGACCGTGTATGACCCTTATGTAAATATGTTGCGTGCTACCACGGAAACCATGTCTGCTGCACTGGGCGGTGCCAAAAGCATCAATGTACTGCCTGCCAACATCGCTTATGAAGAGCCTACAGGATTTTCAGAACGCATGGCAAGAAACATACAGCTTATCCTGCAGAAAGAAGCGCATTTTAATAAAGTCCAGGATCCCGCTGCAGGCTCGTATTACATTGAAAACTTAACTGATAACATAGCTGAGAAAAGCTGGAAATTATTCCTTGACATTGAAAATTCAGGTGGTTTCATACAGGCATTTAAAGACAATATCATTCAGGATATAATTGATGACACCATTGCCACACGTAAAAAGAAACTGTCAACACGAAAAGAAGTGCTTGTCGGCACATCACAATATCCAAACAAGGACGACAGGATTGACGAAAACATCAACCTCAACCGCTTGTTTGATTCTCAGAAAAAAGATACCGGCAATGGCCGTCCCCTGAGGTTATTTCGCATTGCAGAGGAATTTGAAGCGTTGCGAATAAAAACAGAAAAGAGCAAAACCATCCCTAAAGTATTTTTGCTCACTATTGGCAAACCGGCAATGAGAAGTGCCAGGGCACAATTTGCATCCGGATTTTTTGCCGTGGCTGGGTTTGATATCGTCAATAATATTGGCTTTGATACCATTGAAGAAGGCTATAAAGAAGCGGAAAAAGCCGGTGCCAATATCATTGTGTTGTGCAGTTCAGATGATGAATATGAACAATTTGGCAAAACACTGGCCGACATAAACAAAGATAAAGCCATACTCGTTGTTGCAGGAAATCCGGCATGCAAACCGGCGTTGGAAAAAGCAGGGATAAAGCATTTTATTCATGTCAAATCAGATGTACTGTCAACATTAGAGGATTTTCAAACAATTTTGGGAATATAAATTTTAAAATTATGAAACCTGATTTTAAATCTGTACATATTAAAAGCAAACATTCAACGCTCACTGATAAAGAATGGGAAAAATCCCACGGCATCACCAAAGACCAGGAAACACCTGAAAAAATTAAGGTAAAACCTGTATATACCAAGCGTGACCTTGAGAGCATCAATCACCTCAATTACGCTGCCGGGATTCCTCCCTATTTGAGGGGCCCTTATTCAGCCATGTATGCAGTACGCCCCTGGACCATCAGACAATATGCCGGTTTTTCCACTGCCGAAGAATCAAACGCTTTTTACAGGCGCAACCTGGCAGCCGGGCAAAAAGGCCTTTCTGTGGCTTTTGACCTGGCAACACACCGTGGGTATGATTCAGATCACGAACGCGTAACCGGTGATGTTGGAAAAGCAGGTGTTGCGATTGATTCTGTTGAAGACATGAAAATTCTCTTCGATCAGATTCCACTCAATAAAATGTCTGTGTCCATGACAATGAACGGTGCTGTATTGCCAATCATGGCATTTTACATTGTTGCAGGATTGGAACAGGGTGCCAAGCCTGAAGAAATGGCCGGTACCATTCAAAATGATATCCTCAAAGAATTCATGGTGAGGAATACATACATTTACCCGCCTGAATTTTCCATGCGTATCATCTCGGATATTTTTGAATACACATCCCAAAAGATGCCAAAATTCAATTCCATATCCATATCGGGATATCACATGCAGGAAGCCGGTGCCACTAACGACATCGAGCTTGCCTACACCCTGGCCGACGGCCTTGAATACATTCGAACCGGGATCAATGCCGGACTGGATATTGATGCTTTTGCCCCCCGGCTTTCATTTTTCTGGGCCATCGGCAAAAACCATTTCATGGAAATCGCAAAAATGCGTGCTGCCCGTATGCTATGGGCTAAAATTGTAAAACAATTCAATCCCAAAAACCCCAAATCCATGGTCCTGAGGACGCATTGTCAGACATCCGGTTGGTCATTAACAGAACAAGATCCGTTCAACAACATAGCCAGAACTTGTGTTGAAGCTATGGGAGCCGCCCTGGGACACACACAGTCGTTGCACACAAATGCCCTGGATGAAGCCATTGCTTTACCTACGGATTTTTCAGCACGCATTGCCAGGAACACACAGATATACCTGCAGGAAGAAACCCAGATCACACGACAGGTTGATCCCTGGGGTGGATCATATTATGTGGAAACCCTGACCAAAGAAATTGCAGACCGTGCCTGGGAACACATTCAGGAAATTGAAAGCCTCGGAGGCATGACCAAAGCCATCGAAACCGGTATTCCAAAAATGCGTATTGAAGAAGCGGCTGCCAGGACACAGGCTAAAATAGATTCCGGTGTTCAAACCATCGTAGGGGTTAACAAATACCGCCGCGAAAAAGAAGACCCCATTGACATCCTGGATGTGGATAATTCAGCCGTGCGGGAATCACAAATAAAACGCTTACAAAAACTGCGTGCAGAAAGAAATGAAGAGAAGGTACAAGCATCCCTCAACGCTATCACAGAAGCAGTGAAAAACAAAAATGGAAACCTGCTAGAACTTGCTATTGATGCAGCCAAAAACCGTGCTACCCTTGGTGAAATTTCTGACGCATGTGAAAAAATTACAGGGAGGTACCAGGCCGTGATCAAATCTATCAATGGAATTTATTCATCTGAAAGCAAAAATGACAACCGCTTTGAAAAAGCAAGAAAACTTTGTCAGGAATTTGCTGAAAAAGAAGGGCGTCAACCACGGATTATGGTTGCCAAAATGGGCCAGGATGGCCATGACCGGGGCGCCAAAGTGGTTTCTACCGGCTATGCCGACATCGGTTTTGATGTGGACATCGGTCCGCTTTTCCAAACCCCGGCAGAAGCTGCCCGGCAGGCGGTGGAAAACGATGTACACATATTGGGCATCAGCTCCCTGGCTGCAGGCCACAAAACACTTGTCCCTGCCGTGATGGAAGAACTGAAAAAACTTGGCCGCGAAGACATCATGGTGATTGTGGGTGGCGTTATCCCGCACCAGGATTATGAAGAGCTTTACAAACAAGGCGTGGCGGCTATTTTCGGACCAGGATCATCCATCTCTGACGCGGCTATCCGCATACTCCAAATTTTGTGCAAATGAAGGTTTGATTTAGAACGAAATATCGTATCTTAGTCTGATTAAAACATAAAATTTCAAACCTGTTTAATTATAAAATCTATGAAATTTTGCTGGAGTACATTGCGGGTTAAAAACCTTGAAGAATCTTTAAAATTTTACGAGGAAATCATTGGTCTTTCTGTAAATAACAGATTCAAAGCCGGGCCTGATATTGAGATTGCCTTTTTGGGCGATGGCGAAACCAAAGTGGAGCTTATTTGTCATAAAAACGGCGGTGATATCAATGTCGGGCCGGATATTTCATGGGGTTTTAAAGTGGATTCCCTGGATGATATGATGAAAGTTGTAAAAGAAAAAGGCATCACCATTGAAAGCGGCCCCGTTCAGCCGAGTCCGCACACCCGGTTTTTCTTCATCAAAGACCCAAACGGCATGAAGATACAGCTTGTGGAGCAGATGTAGGAATTTTTCCGTGAAAAGCAAAAAGTGTGGTGGCAGATTTCAACAGTGATTTACATTCCACATGTCCGGGCAGTTTGTTTTTCTTTCATTTGCGATTGGTGAGCAACAGCAACACAATGGTAGAAAAAGAGAAGCTTAAAAAATGTCCCTAACAACCGCCGCCACCTGATCCAAATGCCAGGTCTTTATGTGATAACTTACTGATAACCTATACGGATTTTATGGCGGTGTTGTGATGCACAAAACAAGTAAGCATTACCCATGATTAACAATCCATGCTGCATGTTGCTTCCACCTTTTCATTTTCAATCTGAAGGGTGGTGTGGTTGATTCCAAACTTGCGTTTGAGTTTTTGCTGCAAATCGCCAATAAAATTGTCATCAACACCTTCAGGGATAATCAGGTGGGCCGTCAACGCTACCTTTGTTGTGCTTATTGCCCAGATGTGCAGGTCGTGAACGTTTTCTACGCCCTTTTGTGCCAGCAGAAATTCCCTGACTTTTTCGAGATTGATGTGCTTGGGGACGGCATCCAGGGCTAAATCGAGAGAGTCGGTAAACAAACGCCATGTACTCCACAAGATAACAATCATGATGATTAAACTGGTTACCGGGTCAATCCAATGTTTTCCGGTGAGGTTGATTAATAAACCTGCCACCACCACACCCAGTGACACCCCGGCATCGGCTGCCATGTGAAGATAAGCTGCCTTAATGTTCAGGTCGTCTTTCTGGCCTTTCATAAAAAGCAAAGCCGTAAGGGTATTGATAACAACACCAATGCCTGCAACCATCATGACCTGGCTGCCTGCCACAGGTTCGGGATTTTTAAATTTCCCAATGGCATCCCAGCCAATTATAGCCACCGCCCCAAACAGAAACAAGGCATTCAGGATGGAAACAAGAATGGTGGTTTTTCGAAGACCGTAAGTGTATTTTCCTTTGGGTTTCATTGATGCCAGGCATATAGCGGTCCAGGCAAAACCAAGTCCGAGCACATCGCTGGTATTATGCCCTGCGTCGGCCAGCAGGGCAGATGAATTGGAAATCAAACCATAAACAACCTCAACAACAATGAATATTACATTTAAAGCTATGCCCAGGGCAAAAGCCTTACCATAACTTTTGTTTTCGGTGTGCAAATGTGCCATTGCGTTATTCTTTCCTTTCGGTTTTTAATAAACACAGCTGTCTGTTTTGTGTTTTCCTCTTTTGCACCATCAGGAGCAGGGTGACGGAAAATCCCTCTCGCCATTTTTTCTACAGTGCCTGATCAACAAACAAGTGCTTATTAAACTATCAAAAATAATAATTTATTTCAACAATATTGTAAGACGTAACTAAAGCCCGGAATAAAGCCTTTCCATCAGCTTATGTATTTTTAAATATGAATGCACGTGGAATGTTTAATGGGTAACGGGAAAATGAAGTTTGCCGTTTTTACCAAACAGATCAAGAAGGTCGAAGGTGTGCCACTAAGAACGGTAAAATCAATCTTTTACACACCTGACAGACAGCCCGCTGATTTTAACGCTTGAGCTAAGTTGTGCGTCCTCAAGATAGTAAACAAGGTCAAGGCTTGCTACATTGTCTGCCCCGAGTTCTGTTGAAGACCAGAAATCTGCTTCTTCTTCTTCAAATCCGGCATTTTCTCCAGCGGCTATAACACTGAATCCACTACGGTTTCTGTATGAGGGATAATCTTCATTGCCGGGGACACCCTCCGTAGTCGATGATTTCCATGATGAGGTACTGCAAAGCGCTTTGGCTGTTTTGTTGTTGGTTGTGTAATCATTATCATCATCTACACTGCCATCATAATTATATTCATTATTTTGGAGGGCAATGATCATGTCTTCAAACTCTGTCTTTGAGGGGACATGCCAGCCAGTGGGACAAAGATTTCCGCTATTGACTGCTGCAAAATTATACAGTGCACCATAGGTTGAAGCGTAGGAAGCACTATCATAAGCACAGTAACAACGCCCACCTGTTGTAAGATCAATCCAGGTCGCCTGATCCGGTATGTTGGGAATGGGCACATTGTTGTTGTATTTTGAGGTGCGCAGGTTTTCAGCCATCCATATCGTTCCGACAATTTCCACTACCGTATATTTGTTGCCGTCCGTATCAACACAATCTTCAAAAAAGACTGTCAAATGATTATCATCAGTGATATTATATACATATATCCTGGAGTATCCTTCGCCCCAGGCTTTGAATATTAAAATATCATCCTCATCATATTGCCAGTCAACAAGGGTGCCTGCCCTGGTGTTCTTTTTTTTGAGTGTTTCTTCTGTCTCACTGGCGCTGACCGGGACAATTTGCATGGAAGCACCGGGATTTCCTGTTGTATTTAATGTTTCTGATAATTGCAGGTTTTCTGTTACCATGGAAACGACATAATTTCCCCGACTTAATCCAGTCAGTTTATATGTGTTTGTTCCACACGTAACATCAAGAGATTGAGATATGATTTTTCTTCCTGCCATATCATACACAAAAAATTGTGCATCATCGCTGCCATCATTCCAAAATTCCACGAAAGCGTATCCGCTTGCCGGATTAGGGTACACCGACAATTGATTGCCGGTATGCTGTTGATCAATATTTTGCACCACATCCACAAGGTGTAGTGTGTCATCTCCGTTCACCGTAATGGTTTTTCCCTGGGTAATGTTTTCTACTTGTATGCTGTCAACCTGATCGGTGGGCGTATCAATAGCATAAGCGCTAAAGGTAACATTATAATCCTGGGCTAAAAGGGGGCAGCTTAACAAAACTGCGGTAAGCAATAGAAGTGTGTTTTTCATAGTATTCGTTTTTAGCATAATATAATAATTAGAGGGACATGTTTTTATGAGAATATTAAAATCCACAATAAAAATGGTTTTTGACATTTAGTCCATTACACACCTGACTGAATAGCCATTAAATATGTCTGAGAATAACATTCTGGCGTCCACACGGTGCCAATCTATCTGAAAACGCCACGCCATATCCGGAATGGGAATGTATTCTGTCGCGGTCCAGAAAGTTGCGTAGCGTGAATAGGACAATCCGAAATTATTGATTGTGCTTCTGGTCCCTGCTGCCAGTGCAGAGAATCCACTGCGGTTTCTGTAGGACAGATAGTCATAATTGCCGGGAGCGCCTTCCACATCGCTATTGGTAAATGAGTATGTGGCGCCCAGGGCTTTTGCTGTTTTGTCGTTGGTGGTGTAATCCCCGTCACCATCAGTAGTTCCATCATAATTATACTCGTTGTTTTGCAGAAAAACCATTAAGTCTTCAAATTCTGTCTGTGATGGCACATGCCAGCCATAAGGACAAAGATCTCCATGTGTTGCCGCCGCATAATTGTACAAAGCTCCGTATTCTTCTGAAAACGAGACACTGTCGTTGAGGTAGTAGCAGCGGGCGCCTTCGGTGGTATTGTTCCAGTCGGCAGTATCCTGAAGGTTCAAAATGGGTACGTTATTGTTGTACTTTGTGGTTTTCAGGTTTTCTGCCATCCATGTTACACCGTTAATGGTTGTTACTGTGTAATCATTACCGTCAGGATCCTGGCACTGCACTAAATTGAAAGACAGGTTGATATCTGAGGTTATGTAATACACCTTGATGCGGGAGTATCCCAGAGCCCAGGCTTTAAATATCAGGATATCTCCGTCATCATACTGCCATTCCACCAAGCCGTCAGCTTTGGTGGATTTTGTGCTCAGCTTGCTTTTGGTTAATGCTGTTTTTTCGGCATGCAGGTTACCATTGTGGTTACCATTAAAAATAAGCTTACGTGAATATGTCAATGCATCTGTTGCCAGGCTAAGGATATATACACCACGGTTTAATCCTGAAATACGGATACGGTTTTTACCGGCAGTGGCTTTTATTTTACGGAGGAGCAAACACTTACCACTGACATCGCTTATGGTCAGCTCTGCTGAGGTGTTCTGTTCGCTGTAAAATTCAAGGTAGCTGCATTCCGTAGCGGGATTTGGATACAGGCTGACGTCCGAGGTACTTTCCAAGTTCTCTATGTTGCTAACCACACCCAGCAGGTGCAGGGTATCCTGTCCGTAAACAGTAATGGTTTTATCCTGGGTTGTGTTTTCAATTTCCACGCTATCAATTTGCGTGGCAAGACCGTTAGCACTGAAACCCACTTTGTAATCCTGGGCTAAAAGTGGACAGCTTAACAAAATTGCGGTAAGCAATAGAAGTGTGTTTTTCATAGTATTCGTTTTTTTACGATTACATAACTGCATTAGCTTGTCCAAAGATATAAAAAATATTCTTTCATACATATATAAAATTGGCAATCTTATGCTGCGTTTAATTGATGCAATAACTTATTTTTACGCAAAGGGTGAAAAACACAAAGAAGAGCTCATGCAGAGGCGCAGTATGAATTTAGTATCTTTTCCTGTTGCGGGATTTGTTTCTGTTGGCAAAAAACTCCTGTTTTCTTCTTTGTTTTTCTTTTTCAAATTGTTTTTTCTCATGTGTGTTCATGGGCCTTTCGGTTTGTGGGAAAGGGTTGTCCGCGATGGTGGAGATTTTACCATGGATGAGTTTTTCAATACTATTGATCCTGGCGTTTTCTTCCGGTTCACATAAGGAAATGGCTGTACCGGATTCACCTGCCCTGCCTGAACGGCCAATGCGGTGGACATAGGTTTCAGCGACTTCGGGGATATCGTAGTTGATAACAAAACCAAGCTGTTCAATATCAATGCCCCTGGCAGCAATATCCGTAGCTACCAGCACCCTGACTTTCCTGTCTTTGAATTGTTTCAGGGACTTTTGCCTGTGATTTTGAGCTTTGTCACCGTGGATAGCTGCTGTGGTGATGTTTTGCTTTTTCAGGTTCCTGGTGATTTTATCGGCGCCGTGTTTTGTCCTGGAAAAGAGGAGTACCTGATCAAGCTCCTTGTTTTCAAGTATATGGTTGAGTAATTCTTTCTTTTTCGACTTATTCGTGTAATACAGGTAATGTTTGATGGTTTCTGCAGCATAAGAAGCCGGATTTACTGCTACTTTTTCCGGGTTGTGGAGAATTTTTCGTGACAGCGCAATGATATCTTTAGGGAGGGTGGCTGAAAAAAACAGCGACTGGCGTTGTGCAGGCAACATGGCGATGATTTTCCGGATATCGTGAATAAAACCCATGTCCAGCATGCGGTCAGCTTCATCAAGCACGAAATATTCAATGTTATTCAGGTGAATATATCCCTGGTCTATGAGGTCAAGCAACCTGCCGGGGGTAGCCACCAACACATCCACACCATTTCTGATATCGTTGGTTTGCTTATGCTGGCTTACGCCGCCATAAATAACGGTATTCCTGATGCCGGTATATTTGCCATAGGTTGAAAAACTTTCGCCGATTTGAATGGCAAGCTCGCGGGTAGGCGTGATGACAAGGGCTTTTATGGTGCGGCTGTTTTTGTTATGGTTGCTTTCCTGGTACAAGTGTTGCAGTATGGGAATGGCAAAAGCCGCGGTTTTTCCGGTGCCAGTCTGTGCACTGCCCATGAGGTCTTTTTTATTGAGTATGAGGGGAATTGCTTGTTCCTGTATTGGTGTTGGCTCAATGTAATGTTCTTCTTTCAGCGCCTTTAAAACTGGCGCAATAATTGATAATTGTTCAAATGTCATGTGTGATAATGTATTAAATATCTCCCAAAGAAGTCAGGAGTTTCCTATGTTATTTGAGGGATTGTTTTAAAATGCAAAGGTAATCATTTTTTTGTTACGTCCGCATTATGATGCCTTTGATTTCAAAAATGTTTCATTTACCCTGCTTGTTTGGTTTTGTGCTGCAGATACAATGCGCCAGGTGGGAGGCGGATATCCTCTTTTTTTTTGCATCAGAAGCATGAACCGTAGCAGCATAGCGACAGGTGGAGCTCATGTCTGCAAGCGTGAGTGCCTGCTGCAAAAAAAGAGATAGGAGCCGTACACCGCCCGGGCGCACAAATAAATAATGAACAAACAACAAACTGGAATAATATCTCACTTCACTTTTTTGAAGCAGACATCCGGGATTGTCCATTGTATTTTGGTTTATGCCGGCAGGTTTTAATGACAAAACCCATCACAAAGGTTCCAACGATACCCAGGGCTAATACAAGAAACATGGGTAAGGTGCTTTTGATAAAAAGAACACAGGACAGGGTGATCATGATCCACATGAGGCTGATTGAATATATTTTCAGCTTGAGTGTCATGCATTTGTTGCGGTGGTAATTTATAATGTAGGGCCCAAGGAGTTTATTGGTAATGACCATGTTGTACAATTTTGTTGAACTGTGGCTGTACAGGCCGGCGCTGAGCAACAAAAATGGAGTGGTGGGTAAGCCGGGGATAAATATTCCCAATGCCCCCAGAAACAATGAAATGCTACCCAGCAATATCAATATGGCTTTTGTAATGCTTTTCATAACATCGAAAAGCACAAAATTAGTAAAGTATATGATAACAGGTGAGTACAAAGGGATAAAAATTAATGGCCACTGATTTTTTTTCTAATCGGCCTGAACACGGAGGCATTGCTGATGACCTTTAGTTTTTTAAATCCAAGAAAGTACAACAGGATAACGTACAAAACAAATGTAAACAGCAGATAAGGTATGTCTGCCATGATGATATAATTGTATGTGCCGTGTAGTATGACAGGAACAAGCCAGGCTTTAAAGAATTTGAAAACACGCTTTCGGCTTGAAAATTTGACTTTACTCAGGTAAAAACCCATGGCAATTCCAAAAATAGCATGTGCTGGGACGGCTGTAAGAGCGCGTGTCAGTCCTGTCTGGGTGCCACCATCGATTACATACATGATATTTTCCACCAGGGCAAACCCGAGCGAAATGTAAACGGCATAAACAATGGCATCAAACTTTTCCATGAAATAAGACCTGCGCCAGATAAGCAACATGAAAGCGAGCAACTTCATGGATTCTTCACACAAGCCTGCCACCAAAAAAGAAACAATGAAAGCATGCTGCCACTGAAAACTGTAATAATATGCTGCTAAACCTGACATGGCCTGCTCCCACCATATAACAAAAGGCACAATGACAGCACCACCTGCCAAACTTAGCAAGAGCATCCACAAAGGCCCTTTTTTGTATTTATCACGCTGATAAATATAAAACAGGATAAGAATTACCGGAACCGTTGCTATGGCTATAAGTCGGGGCATAATTATTTAAATTTTATTGCATCGGAAGGGCTGATACGGGTTACCAGCATAGATGGCACTATCAGCATTAAAATTGTTACCAGCATTGTTGCGGCGTTCAAAACCAAAAGGTGTAAAACATTCAGGTTGATGGGAACCATGGAAACATAATACGACTCGGGATCGAGTTTAATAAGCCCAAATTGTTGTTGAAGCAGGCACAGACCGATGCCAAGTAAATTTCCCCACAACAGGCCCCTGGATATAAGGAATCCAGCATGATACAGGAACACTTTCCGGATGCTGAAATTGGTAGTTCCCATGCTTTTCAGAATGCCAATCATATTTGTGCGCTCAAGGATGATGATAAGCAAACCGCTGACCATGTTAAACCCAGCTACCACCACCATCAGTATCAGGATTACCCACATGTTGGTATCCTGTAAATTCAGCCAGTCAAATATCTGCGGGTACTGTGCAGTGATGTTTTTCACGCGCAAACTTTCCAGGTCCGGGGAATAATTATTCCCGACAATGCGCGTCACTGCCATATCGGTTTCAAACAGATAATCAAAATCATCAATCAGAATTTCAAACCCACTGATCTGATTTTCATCCCAGTTGTTGAGTTTGCGCAGGTGTTTGATGTCAACAAAAATGAAAACTTTGTCAAGCTCTTCCAGCTGTGTATTATATATACCTGATATCTCAAATTTCCGCATGCGGGGCGGATCCTGGATGAAATACATACGCAGGTCATCCCCTGTGTTGAGTTTCAACCGCCTGGCAAGGTTTTCAGAAATAAGCACATCATTATATGTAGCACTGTCCGTGATATGAGGTATGTCACCCTCGGTTAAATACGTTTTGAAAAAAGACCAGTCAAAATCAGTATCCACCCCTTTCAGCATCACGCCTTCAAGGCATGATTCGGTTTTAATGATGCCCGCTTTGGTAATATATCGCTGAATGTGAGTAACATGATCCAGTTTTCTAACCTCATCCAGCCAATCCTGATTTTCTGTTATCGGTTGGGTTTCATAGGAGCTGCTGCTGTCATAATTGGTTACCTGGATATGAGAACCAAAGCCACTTACTTTGTTGCTGATTTCCTGTTTGAACCCTGTCAATACAGACACGGCAATGATCATAACGATCAGACCAAGCGCAATTCCGGCCACAGCAATATTGACAATAGGGCGGCTGTAATTTTGCTTGTTCTTTTTGCCTTTAAGCAGTCTGCGGGCAATGTAGAGTTCAGTGTTCATGATGCTGACAAAACCACAAATGTAGCATTAAAACAGGAATTGTAAAAGCGGATGGAATGGATTTTTAAAATTTTTCCTAACTGATACCAAGTTGCGTTCAGCTGTGCAATATTTTATTTTAGCAGTGAAATTTTGTGCAAATGAGTGCAGAACCAAGCTTGCTTTAGCTATGCCGAATGCAGCCAAAATTATTCAAACATTTTAATTATGCTACTATCATAGTTCGGGACCCCATGCCTTATGAACTTCAATCGCTAAACCTATTCCCTTATCGGAAATTTCGTTTTCATTCATGAGTTCACTCTAAAAAGTTATTGCCTTGCCACTAAGACACGAAGACTCAAAGTATCACAAAGTTTAAAATATTACTATTCAGTCCTTTGTGGGTCTTAGTGGCTTTGTTGGATTTTTCATTTTTTTTGACTTTTTAGACTGGACTCATTCATAATTTTGCCTTTGCGTATCCTCTGAGTCGTTTGCGGTTAAACAGACTGATTAGTTCTTAAAAAACTAATTCAGGCGTTTGTAACTGCCTTCTGTTTTTTGCAGTGTGTATCTCAGGAACAGTTCATATGAGCCATTTTGATACGAGCGGATGTCAGAGGTGGCAAAATCAACAGCCAGGCCGAAATCAAATTCCTGAAACCGCATACCAAGCATGGTCACAACATTGCCATCTGTACGGTATGAAAAACCAAGCCAGTAATCTTTCATGTAAATACCACGTACATTGATGTCAAACTGGAAAGGCGTTTGAAATGTCCCTTTTACCAGAGCTGAGGGTTCAATTTCAAAATCATTTTCAAGGTCAAATTTGTATCCGCCCATGAGATGGTAGTGTCGTGCCAGGCGATTCAGTTCCACTTCTTCGCCTCCGATTTTTACGGGCAGTTCAATCATTTGGTTAGCCGATAAACCGGCAAAATATTTTTCATTGTACAGGTACAAGCCAAAATCAGATTCAGGCAGCCAGCTTGTTTCGGTACTGTATTCGTTGATGGCCGGGTCATTTTCATCAACAGCAATCATATCTGTATAATCCAACTGGTACTGGAACAGTTGAAAAGATATGCCGAAACTGAGTTTGGAATCATCGAAAACAGGTAAAATATAAGAATAGTTTCCCTGGAATCCGATCCTGTTTTCTGTACCAAAACGGTCAGCAAATATCATACCTCCAACACCCATTGTGCCGTTGTTTAGCAATGTGTGAGCACTCAGCACCTGTGTAGATGGTGCTCTTTCGATACCTACCCATTGTTGTCTCGCAGTGAGGGATATGGGAATGCCTTCAGTATTTCCTGTTACAGCAGGGTTCAACAGCATCCGGTTGAACATATACTGGCTGTACAAAGGCAGTTGTTGAGAAAATACAAAACCTGCAAAAGCTGTGAAAATCAATAATAGACTTAGTTTTTTCATGTCAGATAGTTTTTATTTGATTATCTAATAATAATAATTGTTCCTTTATATTCCAAATTATTGTTTAAAATTAATACATACACATATGAACCCATAGGCATGTCTTTATCATTATAAGTGCCGTCCCATTGTCTGGAAGGATCCGCATAGGCATCTCCGGTGCCATTGAAATAGTACACATCATCGCCCCAGCGGGTAAAAATACTGATTTCCACGTTTGAAAACGCTTCAACCCCACGTATTTTCCATGTGTCATTATACCCGTCATAATTGGGGGTTAACACATCCGGGATAAGTAAATCTTCAATGGGTGCATCGGTTACAACGATGTTCGTGCTGTCTGTGTCACCACAGGTTTGTTCGATTGTATAATATACCTTGTGGCTCCCTGTGCCGGCAACACCTGGATCAAATTCGCTAATGTCTTCATCAATGGCTGTTCCTGTCCATGTGCCACCTGGTTCGGCAACAGAAATGATTACGGGGTCTTCATCAACATACATTGTGTCCACAGGATAAATAGTAGCGTCTGCCCGTTGGTACACTGTAAAATAAACCGTATCAGCATCCCCGCACGGGCCACTGTAACTGTAAATAACCTGGTGATCGCCAACACCTGCTTCATCCGGATCAAAAACGCCGGTAGCTGATACGCCATTGCCTTGCCATGTGCCACCGCTTGTATTAGCCTGTAAAACTGTGGTATCATCATCACTGCAATATTCCGTATCGCTTGTAATTGTTGCATCAAAATTGTCATACACCGTAATGATAATCTGATCAGTGGCACCGCATTCTCCGGTAATCTCATAGGTAATTGTATGCTCACCTGTGCCTGCTGCTTCCGGATCAAATAAACCAGTAGCCGCTTCAACACCTGCACCACTCCATGTTCCACCGGTTTCCGCTGCGGTCAGCACGACCGGAGAAACACTGATACAGAATGAACCTGCGGGATTGATCGTGGCATCGGATGCTGGTATGATATTTACCGTGACATTCTGACAAATGGATTGTCCGCATGTATTTTCCCAACGGGCATAATAAGTGGTTGTGGTGGTTGGCTGTGGTATTTCCAGGGGATTGCCTGTTCCTATGTCTGTGCCGCCACATGATTCGGTGTACCAGTGTAATGCATCCCCCGCCCCGTCGGGAACTGAAAGCTCTATGGTATTTCCGCCATTGGAACACAATTCGTTCATGTTGACAGAAGCATCCGATGGTGGAACCGTAATATCAATGACATTAACCGTATGACTGACACAACTGCTTTCACCACAAGCATTTTCCCAGTGGGCATAATACGTGGTTGTGGTTTCCGGGGATGGTAGTGTTAACGGATTGCCACTACCAACGGAAGAGCCTCCGCAACTGCCGGTAAACCATTGTACGGTTTCGCCGGAACCGCCGGTAATGGACAATTCCATATTCCCACTGTCATCGGCACAAAAATCGTTGATGTCTGAGGTTGCTGATGTGGGTGCAGCGGGTGGTTCTACAACATTGACGGTTGTGCTTTCACAATCAGATACACCACAACTGTTTTCCCAGCGGGCATAATACGTGGTCGTTGTTGTTGGAGTTTCAATATTCAACGGATTGCCTGTTCCTATTTCTGTGTCTCCACATGAGCCTGTGTACCAATGGATATCATCACCAGCCCCTCCTGTGGCACTAAGGTTCATTGTGCCGGCATCATCCATACAAAAATCGCTCATGTCGCTTGAGACAAAAGTGGCGGCTTCGGGTAAACTCAGAATTGTTAACACAAAATTTTCTTGTGAAACCGTGCATGGAGAGCTTAAAGGATTGTTCGTGGTTATTGTTATGGTAACATTGGTTCCTGCATCGGTGGCGTCGGGGGTATATGTAAAATCAAACGGGGATGTTGAAATAGTAGTTGCATCCAGCATTCCATTGCCATCATGCGATAAATACACTTCAGTAGCACTTCCGCCAAACGTGTTGCCACTAACGGTGTATGTTGCTGTTCCGCATGCGTTTCCTGATGTTGAACTGAGCGTTAACGATGTAGAATTTGCACATCCGCAATCAAGGGGTATGGGATTGCTTTCAGCAGTACATCCTGTGTTTATATTGGATACGGTAACTGTGTAATTCCCGTTAGGCAGGGAAGTGAAGACATTATTAGCCTGAAATCCACTGCCAATATCATATTCATAATCTGAACCTGTAGGCACTGTAACTGTAATGCTACCGTTATCTTCCCCTCCTGAACAATCTACATCAACAACCGGGTTATCAGGTGCCGGATTAACCGTAACATCAACACTGGAAGTGTTTGTACAACCCTCACTGCCTGTTATTGTTACTGTATATGTTCCACTTGCTGCAGTTGTTACAGTAGTAATGACCGGTTCATGATCTGTGGAGGTAAAGCTATCTGGACCTGACCATGACCAGGAACTAGCATCTCCACCAGTTTCTGTCAGGCTTAAATCTTCGCCTACGCATAGGGGGGAATTACTTCCTGCATTTGCTGCTGGTGTTGGATTGACCGTTACATCTACATTATCATCCACAGTACAACCGTAACTGTCTGTTATGGTAACCGAATACAGGCCATCAGCGGCTGTTGTTACCGAGGTTATAGTTGGATTGTTTACATCTGATGTAAATCCGTCTGGGCCTG
>JAQIDD010000275.1 GCA_027858215.1 Candidatus Delongbacteria bacterium
TTTCTCATATACTGCTTCAAATTTTATTGCATTATCCCGATAGTGCTTCAAAAATTTTCATTGTCTATGAAAAACGCTGAAAATCTTGATGCGAAAGAATTAATAGAAGTCCCCTTAACAAAGTGAGGGAAGCTGATTTTTGATAAGAGGGAAAAGGCATTGTTATTAAAAAAGCTTCATCGCATCAGGTACATTTTACCAATGTTCTTTTTGAAAAACTTGTCTGATTCATTTGAGCGGTGTTCAATGCTTTCACCGGAAATTTCTGTCTTAATCCGGTAAAAATATACCCCGTTGGCCAATTGATCCCCATACATGTCACATCCGTCCCATGCATATTCTGTTATGTTCCTGCCGATATGAATGTGTCCAAGTTCGGATTTGTCAATTACTTTGACAAGCCTGCCTGTGACAGTATAAATCTCAATCCTGAATACATCGGGCACAACACTTCCGGTAAGTTCAAAAACAAAACGTGTGGAAGTGGAAAAAGGATTTGGATAATTCAACACATTAGTAATGCTTGATTCAGTGATCACTTCAAAAGAAATAATGTAATCGTAATCACCCGATTCATTGCCAGATGCATCTGTTGCCTGTACACGTAGCTGATAAATTCCGTCTTTTGTAAATCCCGGCTCATACAGGATTTTGGCTTTGTTGTCAGGCAATTCTGCCGGAATAAACTGCAATACTTCATTGCCCATGCTGTCACGAAAATAAATGCGTTGTTCTGTTCCGGTTTGCATGTTGGTAAGATATACCCTGAATAAGCTTGTGTCGCTGAGTGGCAAAAACGGATTTTCATCTTTCAGCCTGATTAGTATTTCGGGTTCGGCTGAAACAATATCCCCGTCAAGGATGTGAATACCATCAAACGTGACATCCAGTACAGGATTGGCGTTGTCAGATTCCGCATAAAAATAGTATTGGGCAATGTTATTGAAATGATATTGCTCGGCCTGGTCATAGTTCCCATCTTCAACGGTAGGGTTATATTCAATCCACACGGAATTTAACCCGGTGAATGCATCTGTGTCAAAACTTACGGTGTCAATGGCCACATGCCCTGATGGGTGTGGTGCCAGCCTGTGTTCTTTAATTTGAGTAATTTGATTGCTATTGGTTTGCAGCCAATATTTTACCAGCAAACTGTCCATGTCATAAGGGCTGATGTTCCTGGTAGCCAGGGCAAATTCCAATGTTTCTCCCTGTGTAATGCTGTCTCCTGAAATGTAAAACCCGTCAGAAGGATTTATGGCAGTCTCGGGAACCCCTTCGAACATAAGTTGCCATTTTTTCATTTGCCCCGGCGTCAATGTGCTGTCGTCCCGGGTCCAGAATTTTAATTTTAGCAAGGGATGTTCTTCATAGTCAATATAGGTGTTAAGGTTATACATGTCGTATGTTGGAGGATAAAGGGTATCAAATGGCTCAGTGGTGTTGGTTACCGGATCATAAAACAAAATTTCCAGTGTAGAACTGTCATTGTTAGCTTCCATCGGTTCCTGGTACCAGTGTAATGACTCCCATTGTTTTGCCGGACCTGCCGGGGTGCTTGTGATCATACCATAATTAAAATCAGTATAAAGGTATTCTGTTAATTGAATATGGTCGTTTACTGTTGTTCCGATTTCCTCTTCGGCTGTATTCGTATCTCCCTTTTTACAAAAAAAGATGTATGGGATCCAGTTATCAAGAGACCTGATATTGTCTGCTCCCAGTGATTCAAATGTCGTGTATTCAGTTTCTGTCCAATTTTCAAAATTCCCGTTGCGGAATGAATAAGCCAGGATGTAATATCCATCAGGGACTTCATTGTTTATCATATTGATCATATCCTGCCGGCTATCCGAATTTTCGGAAGGGAAGACAAAAAAGTCCAGAGGACGGTCCATGGGGTAGCATATAGGGTAATTTGAATGGCCGAAATCCGCTATATTAGCAGGCCATGCTTTTAGTGTCACAGGGTCAATTACCGCTATCAACATGGCACTGGCAGGGTGGCATGATCCGGAGTCCCCGTCACCGTTATTCATAGCATCATCAATGGTAAAACGGATATAATTAAAATCAGATGAACCGGGACTGCCTATATTGTAGCATTTCAATGTTTTTGGAGTTTCAATATAATCAAAGCGACGTTCTTCCCTGTTGAGATCTATGAAAGCATAATCATCTTTTTTGAATTGAAATGGATGTGCTTGCGACCAGCCTGTTTTTCCTGGAATATAAATGAACGATGATTCCCGCCAGCTTATTGAATCCGGCACCGGATGATTGGCTGCCACACGCCAATAATACACAGTAGTATCAAAAAGTGTTGCCGGGGGAGTCCAGGATATGACACCTCCCGGGCCGGTAACCTGTCCCGAAAACATAGCTGTACCCATGTTGCTGTTAAACAGATCGGTTGTATCCATTTCAAAAAGAAATTCCGTCTCACCAATAAAGGGAGTTCCCGTTGAGGCTTTCAGGGTTACAGTACTGTTGGGATATATGGCATATTCATAAGGATAAACCGGATATACTTCACCTGTTTTGATGAGGAATTGTAAACTGGCATGGTTGTTTGTTTCTGACAGCTCTTCAATCTGATCATAAAAATCAAGGTAAACGGATATCTTATTTACCCCTGCACCTTTGCTATGATCGACAGGCATTTTGATTTGAAACGCTTGATAATATAAACACCCTCCCACTGCATGTTGGTATTCATCAATGCTTTGATCCGGATATTCTCTTGTTGTTCTTACAATAAAGGTATCTGCAAATGCTTGTCCGTGATTTGTCATAGAAATAGTAAGCCTGAAGGAATCCTGTGCTGTAGTGATTTCAGGTTGATCGAACGATATCCCGCTGGGTTCCATAACCAGGTCAGGAAGCTCAGTATAATTTAGGCGTATTGCAGGGTCACCGTGGAGAACCATCTCCTGACACGTGGCTTCCAGGCTTTGGTCACTCAGGTTCCCTTGTTGTGCAAGACGAATGGCTTCCTGTTGCTGAACCCCCAATGGTTGTCCATAATTTAAGTACGTAATGTGTTTATAAAACTTGTCTGCAAATTGATTGAGATACACGGCAATGCCCCTTCCTACTGATGCTAAGAAAGCAATGGCTCCTTTTTCGGGTATCAACACCCAGCGTTCGCTGTAACTTTTATTAGTGGTAATGTGTATATCCCCCGAGAAACATGAATTGGCAAAAATAAACGGGTATTTTTCCGTGTTGTTATAATTTTCAGGATCATCAATGCTTTGATCAAAGCCGATGGATGAACCATGCCCAAAAAATGTCATCATGGTAACACCATTATTAATAAGGTCACGCACAGAATCAGAGGTAGATATCTGAATGGGATCTGAAGAATTTTTTAAAAACGTATGGACAAATCCGCCAAACAAGGTGTCTTCGATAATTTCTTCATATCCTTCCAAGTAATTGGCAAAGTTTTCCTGCTCTGATGTATCCCCCCCTCCTCCAAAATGCAATATATTTTTCATCCACAACGCCATTGCATTGGATTCATATTCCATAATTTTATTCAGGTAATTATAGACATGATCCTCATTTCTGGCGGCCAAACGTCCAGTAGGCACAAACGGCTCGAATTGCGAATCGCCCAGCCTGGCTGTAATGAGGATATCCGAGCCAGAATATCCATAGGTTGGTACCAGGCAGGACGCATATAAACTGCTGTTGTTACGGATATCATTAATTCTTAAGCCTTTTCCGATCAAAAACAAATGTTGTGGTCGGATTCCGTTAATGTTTGTATAATATGCCACCAGATTCCGTATAGCATAAGGGTGCTTTTTTACCCCATAAGCGTACTGATCATACAATTCATTGATGTTAAAAACTTCGGCATTGTACCCTGAGCTGATGCGGTAAGATTTATAGGCTTCGGCTGCTTCCATCAAATCCGGATGAGTGATGATAAGGTAATTCGGGTCCTTGTTTAGGGTAGTATAATCTGTAAATTTGGCATTGGGGGTTACTGGGGAAATATCGTGTACTTGTTTGTATCCGTTGTCATTGCACAATATCATATGTCGTACATTCCCATTGTTCGGAACCAGGGCTTTGAGTGTACCTTCATCATTGGTTACTACAATTCTGTTGCCCTGATCAAGGTCGTATAAACGGATATCACCTGTTGTCCCGAAACCCGTAATTTCAACCAGATCTTTGGCTCCCCCTCCGGGTTTTAGATAAAAATCATACGCATCGGTACCAGGGAAATTATATGAGTGAGGATACCGGATGTCTATGTAGGAGACTTTGTTATTGTCATTCAACTGAGGGGCCTCTGTATCGTTGGATGAAAAAGTAAAAGTGATGTTTTCAGTTACCTCTCCGGGATCAAATGAGAAATTTTTGCGAACAAAATCATAGCCGTTATAAAGTTCATCAATGCGGGTTTGACCAAGGAAATTTACTTTCAGGTGATGCGGTACATAAGATATCATACTACTGGCAGGCGTCCCGGCAACAGCCAATTCAATCTCAACATTACCTCCGCCACTTGCCATTCCGGACAAATTTAAGGTTTTACTGCTACTGACTTCCAGGGTAATGGTTGCGTTATCAAGCCAACCTTCTGACCGGCTGTAAAGGGCTTTGCTTGATGCAGGGTAATAACTGCTCGTGTAGTTTTCCCGCAGGTGTTTGATGCACCATGGGGATAAATAACTGCTGTAGGCTACGAAATCATCATCTGTTTCATAGCTCATGCGGAGGTTGTTAATTGAATTGTTATAGGTCAGGAAATAAACTGAAGTATCGGGAAATAATGAATGATCCGGATTGATGCAGTTTTCAGGTTCATCAAACATAATGGTGTCTTTATATCCCCGGTTACGTTTGCCGTAAAATTCGATGTACCCGGTGGGATCAAAAATCCCGTTTGTGCCTTCCCCTTTGATGTAAATGGCTTGTTCTTCACCCTGGTAAAACAGTTGTATCCAGCGAGGGTCTATGGATCCGGCCGGAAAACCGCTGTTCACAATTTCCTGATAGGGTATCCGGTACATGCCATCTTCGGTAACGTAAATCCGGTAATATTCCTGATCGTAATTGATCCATTCATTGCCATATTCCTGTGCCAATAAGTTGGAATTGCCTGCGATTGTAAAACATACAAGGCATAGCAAAAAATGACAATATGTTAGTTTTTTACCCATCGAAACTGGATTTTGAGGCATGTGGTTTATCTGTATCAAAACGGAAATTCAAAGATATGACATGGGAATAAAAATTATTACTGTTCCCCAGGTTGCTTAAAGCGTAGTCTATACTGACGCCCCTGAATTTAAAGCCTGCTCCCACTGAAAGTTGCATGCTGTATGATGTTTTATCATTCTCCAGTGGTATTTCCTGGAACCCGCCTGTACCAACCCTTAAAAACACCAGGTTATCGTAGGTAAATTCTATGCCGGCCCTGGGGTCAACGCTAATCAAATCAGATTTTAATAGAGTGTTTCTTTTTCCGTCGAATGTAGTAAACAGGTCAATTTCAGCCAGGGCAGAAAATTTATTTGCAATGTGGATGTTTCTGGCAAAAGCCATTGTCAGCGATGGCAAGGTGATTTCCAGGCTGCTTTCCGGCAAATAATTCCCGGTTTGATACCATGTATCTTCCAGCAGTTCCTGGTTGAATGTCCAGGCGTTGAATGTGGAGGTGACATCTTTTGCCATGGCTGCAATATGCCATTTATCAAGATGATAAGTGGCAGAAAAATCCACACCAAAACCCCATGCACCACCAAAATCACCGGCTTTGCGCCGGATAATTTTTATGTTGCCTCCCACGTCAAGATTGTCAATGTTTGTGTGCCGTGCGTAAGTTAACAACACGGCCACATCGGAAGCAGAGAAAGAAGACAAGCGATCCCAGCGAATATTACCATCATTGTCTATCAGGTCAAGGGTATTGGGAATGTCATCAACAGCAAAACGTATCAGGTTGGCACCAATCACAGAGGTGCTGTCAGGTCTGTATATTACCGAGCCAAAATCATAACCTGCCACGCCGGCAAAATATTCTGCGTGCATCAGCCCGATTTCTATGTCTTTGTCCAGGGTATTTATACAGGAAGGATTCCAATACGTGGCAGTAACATCATTGGTTGAGGCTACGACTGCTCCGGACATGCCAAGGGCACGCGCTCCCACGCCTATGTTTAGAAACTCATTGCTGTATTTTGGTGTTGTCTGAGCCATGACTATATCTGTAAAACATATCATCAATATGCTTAATATGTACCATTTGGTTCTCATTAATGTTTCTTTATGCCGCCTGCTGTATTTCATCAAATATCAATCAAATGTACAAAAAAAACAATTACGGGGATATAAAATGTTTACCGCTTATGGGGCAAAAAATAAAAATCGCGTTTGTGATGTTGTTTTGCTTCCTAACCTGCCGGAACCATAATGATCCTGACTAAAATATAGGGAAGGTGATTTTCGTTTTCAAGCAATGTGAAAATTTTGTCCCTGTCTTTTGACATTTCAATTTGTAGTTTGGGATGGTGTTTCCTTATGGTTTGTAACATATGTTGCAACACCGGGTATTCATAGCCTTCAATGTCTATTTTGATGAAATCAATCCGGGGAATGTCTGCAAACAGTTTATCTGGGATTTTCATCTCCGCTTCAAAATGTTTTTGAAACGCTTTATTGTCATCCTGTACAATTTTTGTCATGCCATGATGAACGATACCGTCCGGTGCGGGCATCCCCATCTTTACGGTTTTTTCGGTCTCGCCAAGTGCATAAGGCAACATTTTGATGTTCCTGAGGTTTTTGCGATTGACATTTTCCTCCCATATCTGACGAAACAAGGGCACGGGTTCTACAGCATATACTTTTCCGCTGTTTCCTGTCATCTTTGACATAAAAACGGTATAATAAGCCAAATTGGCTCCAATATCAATGCATATATCTCCCGGGGTTATGATATTCGGCAAGTGATGTATTTCGGGATGTTTTTTTCTAAAAAAGCCCATTTCAATTAAACGGATGTACC
>JAQIDD010000350.1 GCA_027858215.1 Candidatus Delongbacteria bacterium
ACCTTAACCTAAGCCCTAAAACCTTATTTTGGGATTTGAAAATTGGTATTTATTTTGATCCTGGGTCTTTAAATTTGGATTTTATTTTGATCTTTGAACTTTGGATTTTATTCAATGATTATTAAAAACAGTTTTTAAATCTATTAACCATATATCAGACTAAAGCCTCATACTTTTATGAATAAGCGATTTGCATATTATTCACTCGGTTGCAAACTCAATTTTGCTGAAGCTTCCAGTTTAGGAACAGCCTTCACAGACCAAGCTTATCAACGCGTTCAATTCAAAGAAAAAGCTGATGTTTACCTAATAAACACCTGCACTGTTACTGAAAATGCCAACAAAAAAAGCAGAAATGCCATTTACAGAGCCATTCGCAACAATCCGGATGCGGTGATCATTGTAACCGGCTGCTATGCACAAATGGAACCTGAAAAACTGGCAAGCATCCGGGGTGTGGATTATGTTATTGGCAACCACGACAAATCTTGCATAATAAACCCTACGGAGAATTTGCACAAACAGGAACAACCTGTCATCATGCATTCGACCAACAGAAAAAATATGAACATCATGCCTGCATGGTCATCCGGAGAGCGAACACGTAGTTTTCTGAAAATCCAGGACGGGTGTGATAATTTTTGCAGTTACTGCACCATTCCCTACGCAAGGGGAAGCAGCCGTAATTTACCTGTATCACAGCTTATAACCCAGGCAAAAACCATTGCATCCAATGGTTTTAAAGAAATCATTCTTACCGGTGTAAACATTGCGGATTTTGGAAAATCAACCAATGAAAACTTCCTTTCTCTACTGAAAGCGTTGAGTAAGCTTGATGGCATCAAAAGAATCCGGGTTTCAAGTACAGAACCTGACCTTTTGGATAATGACATCGTGGATTTTGTGCTCGAACATCCTGTTTTTATGCCACATTTTCACATCCCTTTGCAAAGCGGCTCGAATGAAATGCTGAAACGCATGAGACGTAATTATTCGCCCGACTTATTCTCAGACAGGATAAACTACATCAAACAAAAAAATAAAGATGCTTACATTGGGGTGGATATTATTGTTGGTGTTCCTGGGGAAACCGATGCACTTTTCCAACAATCACTGGATTTTGCATCTTCCCTTGATGTGGCTTTTTTTCATGTATTTACATTTTCACAGCGGCCGGGAACAAAAGCGTTTTCCCAAACTGAGCAGGTCCCAATTCATATCAGAAGAGAACGCAGTCAGGCTTTGCATGAATTAAGCCGCAAAAAAGAAATGGCATTCTATCGTTCTCAAGCAGGCAATACACGGCCCGTATTGTTTGAATCTAAGATTCGGGACAACATGATACACGGATTTACAGATAATTACCTGCATGTTGCCGTTCCTGTGAGTCATGAATTAATCAATCAAATACAACCTGTCTATTTGGATAAGTTAAAAAATAATTGTATATTTATCAGTAAATTATAAGCACTATGAATCTAAGGCTTTTATGTACTCAGGTAATACAGATTGCTGTAAAAACAGGGAAATACATTAAACAGCAACAACATAAAATCACGCTGGACAAAATTGAAAAGAAAGGATTGAATGATTTTGTTACGTCCATGGACAAGGAATCCGAAAAAAGGCTGATTAATTTCATTACTCCCTTGATAAACGGCGCATCATTTATTGTTGAGGAAGAAACAGTACAAGCCAAAGAGGCAGAATATGTATGGATCATTGATCCGCTGGACGGAACCACAAATTATATTCATGGTATTTCACCGTATGCTATTTCCATTGCCTTGCAACACAATGGAAAAACCATCATGGGTATAGTGTATGAAGTGAGTTTGGATGAAATATTTTATGCCTATGAAGGCCTGGATGGTGCGTATGTAAACGACAGGCTTATCCATGTCACCGAATCATCAGAACATAAAGAAGCACTGATTGCTGTTGGATTCCCTTACAATGATTTTAAGCAGTTGGATGCATACATGGAAAGCATGAATTTTTTCATGCACAATACCCAAGGCATCAGGCGCCTTGGAAGTGCAGCTACTGACTTGGTTTATACCGCCTGTGGCAGGTTTGAAGCTTTTTACGAATACAGCCTGGAACCCTGGGATGTGGCTGCCGGGGCGTATATTGTACAAAAAGCCGGCGGCAAAGTCAGTGATTTTAATGGAAAAGACAATTACGTATTTGGAGGTGAAATCGTAGCAGCTAACAATAAATATTTCAATAAATTTCTGGCTGCTATAAAAGAAATTCCAACTAATCAGTCATGAAGGTTTATTTAATCAACGGTTATTCACTATTTTTAACTGATTGGGCTCAAGTAAACAGGTAAAACAAATTTAACAATACTACGTTGTTCATTTATAAAGCAAACCGATATGAAACATTTAATTTATTTACTGTTCATTTTGCTGGGAATGGGTTCCCAGGCTAACGCAACTTCGCTTGAAGCGTATTTTCATTATGCAGAATTCTATTCCCCCGAAGGCCCTTACATCGAAACCTACTTAAGTACAATCGGTAAAACGGCTACCTTTGTTACAACCGAAGAGGGATACCAGGCAGAAATTCAAATCACTATGCTGTTCAAACAAAACGACAGCATCAAACAATTTAATAAATACAGCATTAAAAGTCCGGTAGTAACTGACTCAATGTCAAGGAAGCCCAACTTCGTTGATCTGCAGCGCATTCCCATTGAAGAAGGCGTGTATCATCTTGAAATGATCATCATGGATAAAAACCGCCCAACCAATGTCTATACCTATTATGATACGCTTGATATTTTTTTCCCGAAAGATCAACTTAGTTTCTCAGGACTTCAGCCTGTTGAATCAATTTCAGAATCAGAAAATGAGAACATCCTGACAAAAGCTGGCATAAATATGGTTCCCTATGTTTCCAACTTTTACCCCGGGAATATCAATAAGATGATATTTTACACTGAAATTTATAATTCAGATGTTGATCCTGGAGAAGAGTTTTTATTACGGTATTACATTAAAGACCTGAAGGATAATGCACCTGTAAAAGATTTGGCCAGATTCAAACGTACAAAACCGGCACCTATTGTTCCGGTATTGGGACAGCTTAATATTGAAGATTTATCCAGCGGAAATTATCATCTCATCATTGAAGCCAGGAACAAAGAAAATGATGTGCTTGCCAGCGTTACTTATTTTTTCCAGCGGTATAAACCAATTGACCTTGCCAATTTTGAAGAAATGGAACAATATGAGATGAATAGTATTTTTGCCGGCGATATCGCAAATCACGATACATTGCAAACCTATATCAGGGCCCTTCGCCCCATCGCTAACGAACAGGAGAAAAAATTCATTGATAAAAACCTGGAAAATACTGACCTGGTCTTTATCCAACGTTTCTTTGTCGCATTCTGGAATGAACGCCATCCTGCCGATCCGGGCGGTGATTGGAGAACCTATAAAAAGCAGATACACATCACTGATAAGTTATTCAGCACACGTATCAAACGTGGTTTTGAATCTGATCGCGGCCGGGTGTATCTGAAATACGGGCCTCCTAACGATTCTTACCAAAGTGAGCATGAACCCAGCGCATATCCTTACGAAATATGGTCTTATTACAAAGCAGGCGATCAGCGAAACAAAAAATTTGTCTTTTACAATCCTGATCTTGCAGGCAATGATTATCATCTTTTGCATTCCAATGTCAGAGGTGAATTGCAAACCCCTAATTGGGAGCGTTATCTGAACAGACGTAATACTGATCTGTATAATCACGATGTGCTCCAAAGTGATGATTACTGGGGCAAACGGGCTAAAGAATACTGGGACAGTCATTAGCATCCCTGCTTCGCAGGCACGAAGTTCAAAATTTCAAATTTCAAAATAAATCCAAATTTCAAAAAACAATTCCCACAAAGACACTAAGAACACAAAGAAAGAATAATAAGCGAATTGTTTTAACGCTTAGTGTCCTTTGTGCCTTTGTGGAAACATAAAGAAAAGTTGCCTTCAGGCAGTTACCTATTATTGAAAAATTTACTTCGAAACTTTATTTAATAAAATTATGATGATACCATAAATAATAAAAGGCATCAACGGCAATTATTTGTTTTTCCCGCAAGACCCGGAAACCATACTTTCCGACAGCAATTTTTCATACGTATTTCTCGGAGCAAGGGCGAAAGACGGAGAAAGGGTCATCATCAAGGTATTAAATCCTGAATTGCGGGAAATTAAACATGCGAGGGTGCATTTTTTATTGCAGGCAAGCATACAGATCAATCATCCGGGCATCATACAAAACCTGGATTTGGCCAAAGATGAACACAGCTATTACATTGTTCAGGAATTTGTTCACAGTGCTGATATAAAAACTTTAATTAGGCTAAAACAGGCAAACGATGAACGCCTAATAAGTAGAATCATGATCCCGGTACTGGATGCCCTTGAGAAAACACACAATCAAAACATTGTTCATCGTAACCTCAAACCGTCCAATATATTGGTTGCTTTTAAACCCGAAACAGAAACAATAAACTGGAAAAATCCGGATATCCGTATTATTGATTTTGATAAAGCTAAAACTCCTGATGACATGCCTCTTTACCGTGGTGATGAGAAAAAACAACCGATTTCGTTGGTATATTCTGCTCCTGAAATTGTACTCAACCACGAAACATTAACAGATCAACGGTCAGATATTTATAGCCTTGGAGTTATTATACTGGAAATGTTTACTGGCATACCTGTTTTTTATGATGATAATCCTGCAAAAATAATTTCAAATCAAATGATAAAAATACCATCCCGCCCAAAGAAAATGTATCCCAAATTTTATGATATCATTGCAAAGGCCATGGCCAAAAACAAAATTGAAGGGCCCCCCTCAAAAATACCGCATCAGGTTATATCCGAAAAACTCCGGGAAGGCATGAATTTGCGATACAACACGGCTGCTGAAATGAAATCAGACATCATTGATTTTTTACAAGATCCTGGCTCCCCTCCCAAAAAAGGCCTGGGTGTTTTTTCAAAAAATAGCTACTAACAATGACTTTCTTTAACAATTAGCACAAATTTTTGTCAGCATTACCTGATTTTTTTATTAGGTTTGTAGTATATATTCTAACATTAACAATAAATTATTATGAAAAAAATTTCCCTTTTTTCAGGACTTATGGTACTGATCTTTATGAATACTGTGTTCGCAGGAGAAGTTCCACAGTCGAAAGCGAAACAAGTTGCGATTAATTATTTCAATCACTTGTCACATAACCGTATATCTGCTACGGTAACTGAAACCATACCTTTTGAGGTAAACAACCAGATTGTATATTACGCTTTCAATTTTTCAAACGGCGGATATATGATCATATCTGCTGAAGACGAAGTCAGGCCGGTGTTGAGTTATTCCTTCAAAGGCCACTTTGTCAAAGACGACCCAAGGCTACCTGGAAATTACGCCTGGTTTCTCAACAAGTATAAGGAACAAATCCTTGAAGTGAAACAACAACAAATGAAAGGACCTGCATCTATTAAAAACAGGTGGAATAATTATTATTCCGGCAAATTTCAGGCTTCAAAAGACATTCAAGCCGTAAGTCCTCTGCTTGATATCCAGGGCATTGCCTGGGATCAGGGATGCTATTATAATGCAGATTGCCCTGAAGATGTCAACGGCCAGTGTGACCATGTACCCGTGGGATGTGTTGCTACTGCCATGGCACAAATCATGCGTTATCACAGTTGGCCTGATCATGGTACGGGTTCTCACACATATACTGATCAAAATTATGGACAGCAAAGTGCTGACTTTGGTGCTGCAACATACGATTGGGCAAGCATGCCCGGATCATTGACAGGGCCCAATTCTGAGGTGGCTGAAATAAGCTACCATTGTGGGGTTGCTGTTGAAATGAGTTACAATCCGGGTGGATCCGGAGCACTGATTTACGGATACGTAAAAGAAGGGTTTGTCAATAATTTCAATTATGATGATGAAGCCTTGTACGGATACCGGGAAAATTATACGGATGACGCCTGGAAAAACCTGCTATATGCAGACCTGGACAATGGACTTCCTGTGTTTTACAGCGGAACCGATTCAGAAGGAGCATCAGGGCATGCTTTTGTTTGTGATGGATACCAGGCCAATGATGAATTCCATTTCAACTGGGGTTGGAGTGGCAATTACAACAGCTATAATGTCATTGATGACCTTGTTCCAGGCGGAACAGGAACAGGTGGTGGAGCTGGTGATTTTTCTTACAACCAACAGGCAGTGTTCCATGTACATCCTTCTTATGGGTTGACTTCTGTGTTTTCCGGCAGCCCGACAGCATTGTATGCAGGAAACTCCGTTGCTTTCACTGATGGATCTTATGGAAATCCGGTATCCTGGTCCTGGCAATTTGGTGATGGTGGCACTTCCGGCACACAGCATCCTTCGCATGCCTATAACACTGCAGGACTGTATGATGTCACACTTGAAGTAAGTGATGGTACAGATTTAGATACTCAAACCAAAACAGATTACATAAGAGTAGTGCCTACCGATGCCGGGTTTTCAATGGATTTCGAAAATTGTGCTGACTATTCCACCAACTTTTTTCCATGGTCAGTTGTTGATGGTGATCAGCTAAACTCATACGGTAGCAGCGATTGTGATTATCCAGGCGAATCCAGCCCCATGGCTTTTATGGCTTTCAATCCTGCGGATGCCGGATTTTCAGCCATAGCAACACCACACGGTGGCGACAGGGTTGGAATGGCCATTTGTCCGGCCGACGGGACTCAGGCCGACGACTGGATGATCTCTGAACACCTGCAATTGGGAACAAGCTCATCCCTTTCTATCTGGGTATTAAGCCCTAAACCAGGGACATGGGGAAACAATTCCTATGAAGTATTGGTTTCTACTACAGGGAACAGTACTGGTGATTTTACAGTTATTTCCGGAGCATCTCCTGTTGAAGCACCTGATATATGGACACAACATACTTATGATTTGTCTGCTTATGATAATCAAAGCATTTATCTGGCCATTCACGAAGTATCTACTGGCATGTTCATGTTTTGGGTTGATGATATGGTAATCTCAACTGATGGAGGTGCTACAAGTTTGTCTGCTGATTTTTTTGCTAACATCACATCCATTGCTGTTGGTGAAACGGTAAATTTTACTGACAATTCTACAGGGACACCTACTTCATGGTCGTGGGATTTTGGCGACGGAGGTACAGGATCAACAGAAAATCCTGCCCATACTTACAACACAGAAGGCGTTTATTCCGTTGAGCTGACAGTTTCAGACGGAACATCATCGGATACCGAAACAAAAACAGATTACATTACCGTCACCAGCGAACCACTTGGGGGATGGGTAGAACAGGCATCCGGTTTCACAACTGCTTCACGCGGGATTTCGTACATTTCCATTGTCGATGCCAATACAGCATGGGCTACAGGTTATGATGGTACTAGTGGTGGAGAAAATGTGCAAGAATTTACAAAAACATCAAACGGAGGAGATACATGGACTCCCGGAACCATTGATCTGGGTGATACAGGTCTGGGTATCGCCATGATTACAGCCATAAATGAGACCACAGCATGGATTGTTGCCTTTCCCACAGGCACAGGACAAACCGGTGGTGTATGGAAAACAACTGACGGAGGCACCAATTGGACACGCCAAAATTCAGCTTCTTATAATGATGCAAGTTCATTTTCCAATGTTGTATATTTTTGGGATGAAAACAACGGATTTTGTCAGGGAGATCCCATAAACGGGGATTTTGAATTATACACAACCACAGATGGCGGATCCAACTGGAATTTAGTTGCCGGTGCCAATATTCCTGACCCACTTTCCGGGGAATATGGCTACACAAGCCAGATTGAAGTGGTTGGCGATGATGTGTGGTTTACTACCAACAACGGTAGGATATATCACTCATCCGACAAAGGGTACAACTGGGAAGTGTTTGACTCCCCCTTAAATGATTTTGGCGGAGAAACCGAAGCCGGAAACATTAGCTTTAAAAACAGCACCACAGGACTTCTCGTGGACAACAATGCAAATGTGTATAAAACAACGAACAGCGGTGCCAACTGGACACAATTAACCACCACGGGCACTGTTTTTACCCTGGGTTTGGCATGGGTTGAAGGTACAGATGTTATTTTTAGCACTGGTGCCGCACAAGATAACTCAGGTTCTTCATACAGCGAAGACGGAGGCACAACATGGACAACCATTGACAGTCAGCAACATCTGTATGTTGATTTTTTGGATGAAAATACAGGATATTCAGGCTGGTTTAACACAGACGCCACTACAGGAGGTATGTGGAAATGGGAACCTGCTGTCACCGGTGTTCCACAAATCGCGGATAAAGAAAATACATTCACTGTGTACCCCAACCCCACTGAGGGAAAAGTCAGGTTAACAGGTATAAATGAAGAAACTTCCGTAAAACTTTACAACATCACAGGAAGGTTACTCACTGAAAAGGAAGTCTATAATGACTGTACG
>JAQIDD010000122.1 GCA_027858215.1 Candidatus Delongbacteria bacterium
CATGATGCTTTTACTTTTCGGATGATAAGGTCAGATTTCCCCGTATTTTTAAAAGCAAATTTAGTGGTTACTTTTGATTTCTGTTCAATATCTCCAAAGTCATGTTCGGTGTTATCAAATTCAATCTTGGGAGCGTTGGCAAGTTCTTCTTTTGTCAGATGTGAAAAATCTTCTTCAATTGTTGCGCTAACGGAAAGGCGGTTTTTGTAATTCTTTTCACCGTTGATTTTGAGGTAAACGCGGTCAATAACAAAGCCGTAATCATTTTTGGCTTTTGCGTTGTATGTAACGATAATTTTTCCTTTTTCCCCGTGTTTTTCACCTTCTTTTTTGCCCTGCAGTGTATTAGGTTCGGCTTTTATTTCAACGTGATCAGGTACATTGGCAAAATCAACAGTGACAGGTTTTTCTGACATATTAACAATGCCAATGGATTCTGTGTTGTTTTCTGTGTTTTTGATTTTGACAAATGCAATATGGGAGGTTTCAAGACGCAGTTCTCCATACACTTTGGGGTAGAAATCTTCAATGGTTTTTTCCCGTGGTGTAACGTTCCCTGTGATCCTCAGCACACTGGTCCGTGGTGTTCCGTTGATAGTAACGGTGACGGATTTGTTGAATTTCCCCGGACGGTTCCTAGGATTATATGTGGCTGAAACGTATCCCGATTCCCCTGGTTTTACAGGTTCTTTTGTCCAATCAGGCGCTGTGCACCCACATGATGAACGGACATTGGTAATAATCAGGTTTTCGTTTCCCGTGTTTTTAAATGTAAATTTTGCCGTTTGCTTTCCTGCTTCCTCTTTAAAAGTTCCGAAATTGTGTGTTGTTTTATCCCAGGAAATGCTGGCCCCTTTGGTTTGAGCATTGGCATTAAATCCAAATAAAACAATGAGAAATAAACTCAGAATGGTTGCTTTTTTCATAAGATTATCATTTTAATTTAAAAATATTTTTACAATAATCAGACCAAAAGTAAACAAAATGGTTGCTTGTTGTCCAAAAAAAAAACAAAAATTCTGATTTTTTATTGTTTCCTGCCGGATATTAACCTGTAAACAGGATGATGTTTTTATTTGTAATCAATTTGCATACGTGCTTTTGGAGTGAGTTCATGTCCGGCAAACTTGTTTTTTTGAAACTTATAAAAACCGATGATGGCGATCATAGCAGCATTGTCAGTTGTGTATGAAAGTTGAGGGATGTGCAAGTGCCAGTGCTTTTGTTTCGCCATTGTTGTCAGTTGATGTTTCAAATAGCTGTTTGCTGAAACCCCACCGGATACGGCAATGTTTTTTATGCCTGTCTGTGCAGCAGCCTGTAGAAGTTTTTCTACAAGGATTTCAACAATAGTGTGTTGTAATGACGCACAAAGGTTTGATTTTTCTTCTTTGATGAAGTGGTTATTATCCTTAACCTTATCACGCAGAAAATACAAAAAGGAGGTTTTAAGTCCGCTGAAACTAAAATCCAGCCCTGAGATGCGTGGTTTTGCAAATTTAAATTTATGTGGATCTCCTTGTTTTGCCAGCTTGTCAATCAGCGGTCCGCCGGGATAATTAAGGCCCATGATTTTTGCTGATTTATCAAACGCCTCACCTGCTGCATCATCTATGGTTTTGCCAAGTATCGTGAAATCAAAATAGTCATTGACCAGGATGATTTGTGTATGCCCTCCCGATATTAACAGGTTTAAAAAGGGAAATGCGGGAACAGGCTGTGAGGGGTTTGTTTTGTTTTTCAGGAAATGGGCAAAAATATGTCCGTGCAGGTGATTGACTTCAATCATAGGAATACCGGCAGCCAGACTCAGGCCTTTGGCAAAACTGCTGCCGACAAGCAGCGACCCAAGCAAACCCGGACCACGAGTGTAAGCTATGGCTGATATTTCCTGTAATTTTTTACCTGCTTCTTTCAGGGCCCGATCCACCACAGGGACAATGTTTTGTTCATGCGCTCTTGATGCCAACTCGGGAACAACACCACCGTAAGCTTTGTGCACATCCTGGCCGGCAGTAACGTTGCT
>JAQIDD010000129.1 GCA_027858215.1 Candidatus Delongbacteria bacterium
CTACCAATAAAAGATTAATATTACGAAAAACACAAGAGTTATCAAAACCAAAACAGATGCCACATAAAATTATACTCTAATAAAACACAAAAATCTCAAAAAGAGTAAATATGAATGACAAGTTCAATTCATGATTTAGCCATAGTCTGTCTATTCTATACTGATCAGTTACCATCTTTCAATTATAAATAAATGTTCGACCTTATGGACATACACTATCTATTTATTGAGGGCATAAATTTTGCCGGGCAACGCCTTTATTATGGATTTCATCTCCAGGTTTAACAACGCCACAGATAGGTCAGCAATATTCAGGCCGCTTAAGTTTGTCAGTACATCTGTATCGCAATATTCTTTTTCTGACAAAAGATCAACAATTATTTTTTCATTATCTGTCATCTGAACATTAAACTCGATTTGTTTTTGCCTTCCGGGTGTCTTTTTATGATCAGATTTCCAATTCATAATGTACAACAGGTCATCAGTGGATTCCATCAGCATCGCCCGGTTTGTTTTTATCAGGTGATTACATCCCCGGGAATATTTATCATTTATGCGGCCTGGTACAGCAAACACATCACGGTTATATGAATTGGCGATATCTGCTGTAACCATAGCACCACCTTTACGGGCAGATTCCACTACAATGGTAGCATCCGATAACCCGGCAATGATGCGATTTCGTCTGACAAAATTTTTTGGATCACGTTTTGATGTGGAGTGGAATTCACTCACCAGTACACCCCCTGCATTTACAATGTTTTCAGCAATTTTAGTGTGGGCAACCGGATACACAATATCAAAACCATGACCAAACACAGCAACGGTAGGCAAATCATTTTCAAGGGCTTCCTTGTGAGCGGTGACATCAATACCATAAGCCAGGCCACTAACAATAGCCGGTTTGATACCAGCATCAGGAAGATTTTTGATTATATTTCCTGTTGTATCACGTCCCCGGCTTGTGGCTTTGCGGGTTCCAACAACAGCCACTGTTTTTTCATTTACAACGGTTAAATCTCCTGTATAATACAAGATTAACGGGGCATCTGCACATTCAAACAATTTTTTGGGATATGCCTCATCAGTTAGAAACACAAAATTAACATCATTGGCTTCCATGAAACGAAGCTCCATCTCGGCACGTTCCAGCGCAGCTTTTCTGTATGTTAAGATTGTTGATGCAAAATATTTCCCAACACCACCGGTGCGTTTCAATTGTGTCCCTTTTATTTTAAACAAGGCTTCAATATCACCAAAAGCAGCAATCAAATTGCGTGCTGACACAGGTCCAATCCCGGGGATCATACTTGCAGCAATCTGATATTGTTCTTTGGATGGCATGTAAACACTTTTTAACGAAACACATATCTAACAGTTAACGCAATTCCATACCAGTACCCAACATGATACGCTATGTTGAAAGCAGGCCTGTAATCTAAGGTCAGATTAACAGGAAACTCTGTAAAATCATAATCAATACCAAATTGTAAATCAACACCAGGTATCAGGTATTTTTCTTGTTGATCAAAAGAATCAGGAAACCAGTCGATGTTTTTACAGGCCTCAAAATACCCTACATGTACACCTGCTGAAAACAAAAACCTCAATTGTGGCTCGGGCATTATATAAGGTGTAATATACTGCCCGAAAACAAACAATGCCGGATCATATCTGTATAAGCAACCAATTGCTTCGAGAACCATATTGTCAGTAATATAATGCTGATATGACACTCCCTGAATGATTCCCAATCGCACTCCCAACCTGGTTTGTCCTGGCTTACACTGACAAAATGCAGACAAACACATCAATGTAAAAACAAAGAGCAGGTTTTTTTTCAGCTAACACTTAATTTATCAAGGGTATCAAGGATATCTCTTTTTTCTGATTTTTTCAGTGAACTTATTGAAACCAGGGGATATTTTGAAATCCCTTTATCTGTCTTTTGATACAAAACTATTGATGTACGTAATCTCAGCTTACTTTTCTTTATCTTATACTTCACAAATTTACTTTTGGGAATCTCTATGGCATAATTA
>JAQIDD010000138.1 GCA_027858215.1 Candidatus Delongbacteria bacterium
AAAGTAGAAATAATTAATTTTAAACTGTAAAATTTCAGGTTATGAAGCGAAGTAAATTTAGTAGTACTCAAATCGCAAAGATATTGCGAGAATTTGAGCATGGAAAAGATGCTGATACACTAAAGAGAGCATGGTATGAGCAGAGCCACGCTCTATAAATGGCGTTTCACCAAGAGGCATCATCAAGGCGTGTCGCATATTACAAACGAGCCGGAGTAGTTTGTTGTACAAATCAAAACTATAACATTTATTTATGAAGTCAAATCAAATGTTTTCACTTCACCGTATTTGAATTCATACACTTTATCAATGACGCCAATGTTCACTTTATTACTCCATCCTTCATCAAACGAGATGCTTAATTTATCATGCTCCACGGTGACCATTATCCAGTGGCGGTGATATTTGACACGGAATTTAATGCGTTTAATGGTATCCGGCAAATTGGGTTTTATCCACAACACCTCATCCTGAACGTGAAGGCCTGCGAAACCTCTTTGTACAAGGTCTAATGAGCCTGCCATGGCACCAAGGTGTATGCCTTCCGGAGTAGTTCCTCCCTGTACATCTTCAAAATCACTTATCAACAGCCTTTCAAAACCTTCCCATGATTCCAGTTTATCGTATTTCATCAATATCCATGAAAAGACAAACCGGCTCAATGTTGAACCATGAGACGTGCGTTCTCCGTAATAATCAATATTTTGCTTTATCATATCATCAGTCAATGCGTAACCAAGTTTCTCAAAAATGCCTTTCAGCTTTTCTTTTGAAAACACATACAGCAACATTAACACATCGGCCTGTTTGCTGGCTTTGTAATTATTAGGACTATCTTCTTCACTTTCAAGAATTCTGTCCAGCCGTTGAATGTTGTCATATTTTTTACGATACTCCTCCCATGGAAATTCTTTTAACTTTTCGTATCCTTCAAACTGGCTTATAATAGTCTCATCATCATGGAACGGGACAACCATTTTCGTGCTGATACCTTTCCATGTTTCCAATTCCTTATCATCAATTTCAAGCTCTTTAAGCAATTCATCGCGGCGGTTTTTCTCAATCAAATCAAGGATATCAAGTGCTTTCTGCAATACCCATGCCACCATCACATTGGTATAAGCATTGTTATCAAGGCCTTGTTTCTCTGTCCCGGGATAAGAGGTGTGATATTCATCCGGCCCGACAACACCATGAATTTCATACCGTTCCCTATCCATATTAAACACTGCTTTGCTGGCCCAGAAAGATGCAATATCAAGGAATATTTTTGCGCCGAAATAAGACAAAAAATGCTGGTCATCGGTAGCAATAAAGTAATTCCATACATTATAAGCAATGGCAGCATTAACGTGTCTTTGCAGATGAGTATTATCAGGAAGCCACCTGCCGGATTTAGGGTTCAGGTGTAACACCTGTGTTTCCTCCCTCCCATCGCTACCACTTTGCCACGGGAACATGGCGCCTTTATACCCCGCTTTGCGTGCTGCATAACGGGCTTCACCCAGCCGGTGATACCTGTACATCAACAGGCTACGTGTTATTTCAGGCAAACGCATATTCAGGTAAGGAAAAATATAGAGTTCATCCCAAAAGATATGACCACGGTAGGCTTCGCCATGCAAGCCCCTTGCCGGCACCCCCACATCAAGGTTAATGGTATTGAGAGACACTGTCTGCAGCATATGAAAGATATGCAGGCGTAATAACCGCTGATTTCTGTCACCATCCTGGATGTTGATATCGGCCCGGCGCCACAAGTTTGCATACGACAGAACATTGTCTGATAAAATGTCATCAAAACGTCTGGAGCGATTTATTTCTTTTTCTGAATCCAACATGGGCTCACTGATGGCTCTGTCTTTGGAGGTATGCAGTGACAGTATTTTTTCGATGGCATAGGTTTTTTTCTTTTTGACATTACACTTCAGTTTTTGACCAATTAAATCTTTTTGTCTATGCGTTGTAATTGACACATCTATCTCTCCTGCATCATCATAAACCTTAGTACGTGCAGCCTGTGCTATAACAATTTTTGACTGGGTTGTGCGGGTTTTCAACAGCATAATATGCTTTCCGGATAGCTTTGTTTCCAGAGGCTCTAAATGCTGACTTTCAAGTTTACGATATCGTGGCACACCATCGTTTTTTACAGTACCATCAAGTTGGGTATGTATTTCAATCCTGCCATCCCAGTTTTCAGGTGTAATTTTCCATTGCAATCCTGCACGGTGTTTATAATGCATGCTGACAAACCGCCTGCTGATGATGTGGGTACGGCGTCCTTCATCATCCTCAACACGCATATCGCGAATCAAAATCCCCTGTTTCATGTCAAGGGTTTGTACATAATTATGGATTTTATATGTATCCAGATTTAGCCATTTGCCATCTTCCGGCCGGAAAGAAAGATAGAGCCAGTTTGGAAAGTTAACAAAATCCTCATTTTCAATCATTTTTCCGGATATCTCTGTTTTAGCCCTGTTATAACCGCCTGCCAGGTATGTCCCGGGATAATTCATTTTATCGTTGCATCTTTCTTCAGCAGCACCACGGGTGGCAAAATAGCCATTACCAAGGGTGCATATTGCTTCTCTCAGTTTTTGGTTTTCAGGTATCCATTTTTTATATTCTATACAAAAATTTTCCATCATAATTACTTTAATTGTATTCAACAGTTATAAAAAACGTTAAAAAATTCCATCACCACATTATGTACGAATATGATTTTTTAGTGCATTCAGAAACTGAATCACTTCATCAGTATCATTGAGTTTATACGAGGCTGCTGTTTTTTGTCCATGAGTTCCGGTAATGATACCAAGTCCGCTTCCCTGTAGCACAGCAAAAGCATCTTCATCAGTCACATCATCACCAATAAAAACCGGCAAATATTCCTGGATATTAAGGTTCAGCTTATCCATCAGCCAATTCAGGGCATACCCTTTATGCCATTCAATGTCAGGCTTTAACTCAAGTACTTTTTTCCCGGCACCTTCTTTCAGATTATCGTATTTTTTCAATGTTTCATAAAAAGCTTCCTTTACAGCAGGCACCTTATCATCAGCCACATTGCGATAATGAACAGCTATGGCATATTTTTTACGCTCCACCTGTGCACCACGGATACCGTTAAGTTTTTGGGTCAGAATTTTTCCCGCTTCATCTAGCAATGGCAAAGCTTGTTTTCCTTTATCATATTGCATTTCCAAGTTATCTGGTCCGGTGATATCAAAGCCGTGACTTCCGGCATAAATTAATGAATTTATTTGCATTTTGGATATAATATCTTCACGGTCACGTCCGGTAATGACAGCTACCGTAATCAAATCTGATAATTCACTAAGTACTTGTCGCGCTTCATCTGAAAGCAGTGCATCATCAGGGTTGTTGACAATAGGAGTCAATGTCCCGTCATAATCAAGGAAAAGAACGGGTTTCTTTTGATTCATCAAAAGGAAAACTCTGTCAGCATTATCCAATGCATGAGGCAGCTTTTCCGGATATGTGAATTTTAATGTGTTCATCATCGTTTTCATATCTGTAAGTTTGTTAACGACAACATCCGCACCGGCAGTTAACAATGCTTCATTTTCATCATTCCTGGCAATACCGGCCACCAAGCCAAAATTACCTTTTTTTCCTGCTTTAACACCGGAAATAGCATCCTCCACGATGATGGCATGTTCAGGATTAACATCAAGCATTTCAGCGGCTCTGATAAACACATCGGGTTCCGGTTTTCCTTTGAGATTTTCCTGTTTGGCAATCACACCATCCACCTTTGCATCAAAATAATTTTCAAGGCCTGCCGATTTAATAACATACTCACAATTGCGGCTGGCAGATATCACAGCCAGTTTAATCCCTGCCTTTTTCCATATTTGCATCATTTCCAATGTATCAGGGTACACGTGCGCACCTTCTTTTTTCAGAATATCCAGAAACAATTCATTTTTTCGCATACCAAGGCCATATATTGTTTCTTCTTCGGGGCTATCAGATTCAGAACCTTCAGGTACCTCAATCTGCCGTGATTTTAAAAACCGGCGCACACCATCAAAGCGAGGCACGCCATCAATGTATTTCTTATAATCCCTCTCAATGCTCAGGGGTTCAAAATGCTTACCCTGGGTTTCTTGTAAAAAATCATCAAACATTAGTTTCCATGCTTTGGCATGTAGCCTGGCAGTCTGAGTAATAACACCATCCATATCAAGAATGGCAGCTTTAAATTTAGGAAGGTTGAGCATCTGCATAAATGTATTGTTTTTAAATGATCATAAATAAAACTAACGAACAAGTTACAAAAATGTTCAATCTGATGACACAAACCAGCATTAATTTGCACGTTTTGAAAATCTTAGCCAAAACAACGATTACTGGATTCTATGTCCTGAGAATTAAGATGCTATCAAAGCCTTGCTATAAACTAATTCATGATTTCGACTTCTACCCGGCTAACTCAGTCAGGCCTGCTGCAAGCATGTTTACTCATCATACAATGAGAGCAATCCTTCAATAAACCGTTGATGATTTTCTATGCAATAATACACGTCATTATTAATAACTATAACTGGAAAACGAATTGAATATCCTTTGGATTTATCTTCAATAGAATGATAAATTAAACTATCCAATACTTGCTGATTTTCTGCATCTGACAAATCTACAACTGTATAGGAAACAGCATCATTTTGATCAAGCAACTTAATCACCTGGCCACATCTTGAGCAGGATGGTTTTGAATAAACAATAATATTATCAATATCAGCCGGGGAGTAATTTTCTTCATCAAACACCTGATATTTTTTTTCATTTTGCGCGTATAAAGATGTATTTATAAAACACCCCAAGATAATGCCAAGTAAAGCAATAACAACCAATCTCATTGTTCTAATTTATTTTTGTTCTTACAAATTTAATAAAAATCATGATATCAACCAATAAACACTGAAAATTTTGGTTTTGGAAAAAATAAGCAA
>JAQIDD010000188.1 GCA_027858215.1 Candidatus Delongbacteria bacterium
TTCTTATTCACAATGCAAATATAATGAACATATGTTCAATATCCAAATTAAATTGGCATTTTTTTTCATCTTTTTTTAACTATGTTGTAAGTAGTTGTAATAGTGAGTGTTGTTTAACAGTGAAAATGGGCTTACAGTGTGCAATTTGTGCCGTGGGAACATTGATAACAGAAAGGGGATTTTCATTGGTCAGCAATATGGCATAATCAAAAAATAATACACTAAAATCAATCCATAGCACTGGAAACATAATGAGTAGCAAGTAGGCCTGGCTATAATTCAATCTCTCTGATAATAAAAGGAATGACAAACACTAATAAATAAAATAAAGTATTCACTCCCGTCACTTTATCTTCCTGAACTTATCCCGTATTTTGTTTTCAGTGGGATTCTTGCCGGGTTCATAGAAAGTCATGTTTTTCACATCATCGGGGAGGTATCCTTGTTGGACAAAGCTGCCATCAAAATCATGGGGGTATTTGTAATTTTTACCGTAATTGAGGTCTTTCATGAGTTTGGCGGGAGCGTTTCTGAGGTGGAGCGGGACAGGTGCAGGGGCATTGTTTTTTACATAGCCCAGGGCTTTGTCAATGGCGAGGTAAGCGGAGTTGCTTTTGGCGCTTGAAGCCAGGTAAATGGCGCATTCCGACAACACGATACGGGCTTCGGGCATGCCGATTTTGTGAATGGCATCAAATGTGGCGTTGGCGATGGTAAGGGCGTTGGGATTTGCCAGTCCGATGTCTTCTGCAGCGAGGATGATTAACCGCCGGGCAATGAATTCCGGTTTTTCACCGCCATCAAGCATGCGTGCCAGCCAATATACCGCTGCGTCAGGATCAGATCCCCGTACGGATTTGATGAATGCAGAAATAATGTCGTAATGTTGTTCTCCGCCTTTATCGTAATTGGCGGTATTTTCCTGGAGACGTTGCACAACAAGTTCATCAGTAATAACAAGTGGACGTTCTTCCGTCGTGTTGACCAGCAGTTCGATGATATTGAGCAATTTGCGGGCATCCCCTCCGGAAAACCGGTACAAAGCAGATTTTTCTTCAATGCTGATGTCCTGCTCTTTCAATGTTTTATCTTCTTGCAGTGCCCGTGCTGTTAATTTGTCCAGTGCCTTTTCATCCAATGGTTTTAGCACATACACCTGGGCCCTGGACAGGAGGGGGGAAATCACTTCGAAAGCCGGGTTTTCAGTGGTGGCACCAATCAAAACCAATGTGCCGTTTTCGACAGCCGCGAGGAGTGAATCTTGTTGAGATTTGCTAAAACGGTGTATTTCGTCAATAAACAGCACAGGTGGTTTGGGGTTGAACATGCGGCCGGATTCAGCTTTTTTGATGGTATTGCGCACATCCTTCACTCCTGAACTGACGGCGCTGAGGGTATGAAAAGCACGTCCTTCGCCGGTAATCATCCTGGCCAGGCTGGTTTTTCCCGAGCCGGGAGGCCCCCACAGTATCATGGAGGGAATTTTTCCGGTTTCCATGGATTTTCTCAACGCCGTATCAGGTCCGGTGAGGTGTTCCTGCCCGTATAAATCACTTAATGTCTGAGGTCTTAGCCGTTCTGCAAGGGGTTGATAATTGTTTAGCATGATGCAAAGGTTGTAATTAATCATGGGTTTGTACAAAAATCATTGTTTATACTTTCTGTTTGCTCAATTCCTTCAAAAAATCCCTGACAGCGTCCACCCCGTCAATAAAATAACGGGCTTCGGTGTTGATGCTTCCTACGCGTATGGTATAAGCGCTTTTAGGCAACTCGTGGAATATGTACTCATCTGTCCAGTCATCACCGATAGCCATGATGAAATCGTACGAATTATCTGCCAAATAGTACAACGCTGCCTGCCCCTTGTTGATGCCGCTGGATTTCAATTCAATCACTTTTTTCCCTTCCATGATTTCAAGGTCATGATTGGCGATCAGGCTGGTGATTTCATCTTTGAGTTCAATGCTACGGTTTTTCCCGAGTTCAGGATCGCTATTGGGGTAATGCCATGTCAGGGAGTAATCCTTTTCTTCATACAAGCTGCCGGGAGTTCTGTCCACATACCATTGAAAGATAGGCTCAAAAATTTCTTTCCACTCGTCATTCATCTCCCTGAATCTCTGCCATTTGTTGTTTTTATATAACCAGGAGCCATGTTCGGCCACCAGTTTGAATTTGCGGTTACCAAACCAATTGTCAATGGTATTTTTGTCTCTTCCTGACACAATTACCACTTCATTTTTCGGATCAGAACTCAGGTGGTCAAGCAGAAGGTATAAATTCTTGTCAGGCATGGCTTTTTTTGGGTCTTTTTTAAAATGTGTCAACGTGCCGTCATAATCAATGAACAAGATGCGTTTTTTTGCTTTTTTGTATTTTTTAAAGATATGAAACTTAGTGGCTTTGATGTTTTTGGGTTTGTAGGTGGCTTTGTATGCGGTCTGGTCTTTCAGTGCCCGCAAAAAATCAGTTGCCCACTTGTTGACATTGTATCGCTTGAGCCTGTTTTTAAGAATCTTATTTCTTGCTATCTGTTCTTCAACGGGCATGTTAATGGCTTCGACAATGCTGTCGGCAATTTCATCCATGTTGTTTGGATTGATGATGATGGCTTCGCTCATTTCTTTGGCTGAACCAGCCATTTCCGAGAGAATCAATACCCCTTTGTTGTCTGGCTTTGAAGCGAGGTATTCTTTGGCAACCAGGTTCATGCCATCACGTACTGGTGTGATGAGTGCAATTTCTGAAGCAAGGTAAAGTTCAATCAGCCTGTCCAGTGGTAATGCCCTGTAAAAATACCAAATGGGCGTCCAGTTAATGCCGCCATATTTGCCATTGATTCTGCCCACCAGTTCGTCAACTTCCTGTTTCATTTTCTGGTATTGCGGGACATTGCTTCGCGTGGGCGTAGCCAGCATCATGAGGGTAACTTTTTCAAGGTATTCAGGGTATTTTTCAAGAAACCGTTCGAAAGCCCATAAGCGGTTGGGGATACCTTTGCTGTAATCAAGCCTGTCAATGGAAATGATGAGTTTGCGGTCAGGAGCGCTTAAAAAATACCTATCAATTTCACGCTGAATATCTGTTTTATCTTTAACAGATCGGTTACGTTTTTCATTGGCTGCATTCTCAAAATACTCATAATCAATCCCCATGGGAAATACATCGAGTTTGATTTCACGGGTATCCATTTTTATGGTATTAAAATCAGCGTCATATCCCAACAGCCTGTGTGCACATGATCTGAAGTGACGTTCATAATCGTAGGTATGAAAACCGAGTAAATCTGCCCCCAGCATGCCTTCGACCAATTCATTACGCCATGGTAATAACCTGAATACTTCGTAAGATGGAAAAGGAATATGCAAGAAAAATCCTATACCCAGGTCGGGAAATTTTTCCCTGAGCATAGCCGGTAAGAGTAATAAATGATAGTCATGCACCCAAACGATATCATTCTCTGTAATTTCTTTGGCAATGGTATCTGCAAAAATGCGGTTGACTTTTTTGTATGATTCCCAGTACTCTGTTTTGTACTCGGTGTATTGCATAAAATAATGAAAGAGCGGCCACAGGGTGCGATTGCTAAAACCATAATAATAGTTATCAATGTCTTTTTTCTCCAGATACACAGGAGAGCATTTGTTTTTGCGTAATAAATTTTCGGTTTCTTCGAGTTTATGTTTGTTCATGTCACGCGGAGAATACCGGGGCCATCCAAACCACAAGCTTTCTCTGTCCTGGTGAACAGATTTCATTCCTGTTGCCAAACCACCTATGCCAGACGTTATGTCAACTTTTTCGCCACTAAAATCAAGACTTACTGGTAATCTGTTGGAAACAATAATTATTCTTTGCATAATTGTAAAATTTTTCGATAATATACGTATAATTTTGCAAACGGAAAAATAAAACTTTTAAGTATCGTAGGAGTACAGAAAGATGGATAATTTGAATTACGGTGTAATTGGGAACTGCAGGACGGCAGCCTTAATTTCAGAAACCGGAAGTATTGAATGGTTATGTTTTCCAAAGTTTGACAGCACTTCGATTTTTGCTAAAATTCTTGATAAGGACACAGGGGGGGAGTTTTCCCTCGTGCCCGAGGGAGAATATGAAATCAAACAAAAATACCTGGAACGAACAAATCTGTTAATAACACATTATTGTAATGATGTCAATTGTTTTGAAATTATTGATTTCATGCCCCGGTATTACATGAGTGGTGAAAAAGAATATTATGCACCCCCCGATGTTATCAGGTACATCCGGTTGATTAAAGGAAAACCAACATTCAGGGTCAATTATAAGCCCGCATTGGTATATGCACAAAGTGAGACTGAACATATTATTTATCCTGATTTTATCAAATCATATTCCAATTCAGGGGAGTATAATTCAGCCTATTTATACACAAGTTTCAATCAGCGTGATGTGCTTGACGGGAATATCATCAGCTTGAAAAAAGATGAATTTTTTCTGTTATCGTATCATCAGAAATTGCAGGAACAGACCATTCAGCGTGCTTATCTGAAAATGGAGCGTACGAAAGTGTACTGGCTGAACTGGTCGGACAGGACAACGGAATTTCCTCATTACCAGGATGAAATATTGCGTTCAGCGCTGGTGCTTAAATTGTTGAGCTACAACCCAAGCGGAGCAATTTTGGCAGCGGTTACCACCTCCTTGCCTGAAACCATTGGTGAAGAACGTAACTGGGATTACCGCTTTTGCTGGCTCAGGGATGCTTCCATGACCATCAAAATCCTGTCTGCGCTGGGGCATTCCAATGTGGCGCACCGATACATGAATTATATTATTAACCTTGTTCCTGTAAAAGATGAAGCCATTCAGATCATGTATGGCATCAATGGAGAAAAGAAATTAAGCGAAAAAGAACTGGATCATCTTGCCGGATATGAAGGTTCAAAACCTGTCAGGATAGGAAATGCAGCGTATAAGCAAAAGCAGAATGACATTTTTGGTGTGTTGGTGGATGTCATATATCAGCTTTTTGAAATGTTTGATGTCAACATGTCCAATTCGGAAGAGCTGTGGACCATAACACGCAGCATATTGAAGGTTGTTGCCAAAACATGGCGTGAACCCGACAGGGGTATATGGGAGATCAGGAAGGATAACAAACACTTTACATTTTCAAAGGTATTGTGTTGGGTAGCTGCTGACAGGGGAGTAAAAATTGCCAAAATCATTAACATGCCGGGGTATGTAAAAGAGTGGAATGAATTGAAGGAAGAGATAAAAGCTGATATTCTGCAGTATGCCTGGAATGATGAATTACAGGCGTTTACTCAATCTTATGGTTCTTATGATCTGGATGCAGCCAATCTGTTGATGGAGTCTTATGGTTTTATCCGTGCGGATGATGATAAATACAAAGCTACTGTTTACGCTACCCAGAAACACTTGAGCCGTAACGGGTTGATGTACAGATACCGCAATGAAGATGATTACGGAAGGCCAAAGTCTGCTTTTACGATATGTACTTTCTGGCTTATTACTGCACTTCATCGCATAGGAGAAAGGAAGCAGGCAGAAGCCATGTTTGAAGATGTGCTGGGCTATTCCAATCATTTGGGGTTATTCAGCGAAGATATGGATTTTGACACCAAACGATTGTTGGGTAACTTTCCGCAGGCATATTCACATCTGGCATTGATAGAAACTGCTGCAACCCTGGGTAACGGAGGGTGCCTGTCAAAAAAGAAGAATACTTTTTAGTAAATAAAACCTAACCAAAAAAACTATGATTGCTTTTGTTGAATGGAACGTTGACCCTGTGGCTTTTGAGCTGGGAGCAAGGGGCATCAGGTGGTATGGCATATTGCTGGCTACCGGATTTTTGATCGGATATATTTTATACAGTCACATGGCTAAACGTGATGGGTTAAAACAGGAATTTGTGGATAAACTTGCCATCTATGTCATTATTGGTGTTGTTGTAGGGCTGCGGCTTGGACATTGCTTGTTTTATAACCCGGATTATTACCTCAGCAATCCGGTAGAAATTCTTAAAATCTGGAAAGGCGGACTGGCCAGCCATGGGGGAGCAGCCGGGATTTTGATTGCCGTATGGTTGTTTCAGCGCAAGCGTAAAAAAATCAGTTTTTTGTACCTCATAGACCGTTTGGCTATTATTGCCATGCTTGCCGGGGCATTTGTGCGCATTGGAAACCTGATCAATCACGAAATTGTTGGCATCCCCACCCAGGTTCCATGGGCTTTTGTTTTTGAAAGGGTAGATGATCAACCGCGTCATCCCACGCAATTGTATGAGTCGATTTTTTATTTCCTGTTTTTTGGGGGGTTGGTTTTTCTTTATTTCAAAAAAGACTGGGGAAAACGTGAAGGACTGATGATAGGCTTGTTTTTTACCACTTTGTTTGCATTCCGGTTTGTAATTGAATTTACCAAGGAAGTACAAATGGAAACCGATGGTTGGGATGCTGCGCTTCGGATGGGACAAATACTGAGCATTCCGTTTGTTCTTGCCGGGATATGGCTGATGATAAGGGCTTTTAGGAGAGAGAAACTGGTGTTGCCTTTTGAGTGAGGTGGAGTGGATAGAGTTAGGTGTTAGAATTTCAAATGTTTTACTGAGCGTCCCTGATTTATGAGTTCTTTCATTGAGTCGATGCCAATTTTCAAATGGTCTTCCACGTATTTAGCCGTCACAGATTTATCACTTTTGTCGGTTTTGATACCAGTGGAAATCATGGGTTGATCGGACACAAGCAGAAGTGCCCCTGAAGGGATGCCGTTTGCAAAACCAGTGATAAAAATGGTGGCAGTTTCCATGTCAATAGCCATAGAACGGGTTTTCCGGAGGTACTTTTTAAACCTTGTATCGTATTCCAAGACACGGCGGTTGGTGGTTTGTACAGTTCCCGTCCAGTAATCTCTGTGGTGGTCACGGATGGTGGAAGAGAGGGCTCTCTGCAAACTAAAGGCGGGAAGTGCCGGTACTTCGGGTGGTAAATAATCGTCGGAAGTACCATCGCCTCTGATGGCTGCAATGGGGAGGATAAGGTCACCAAGAGCGTTTTTCTTTTTCAGTCCGCCACATTTCCCCAAAAACAGCACTGCTTTGGGTTTAATGGCAGAAAGCAAATCCATAATGGTAGCAGCATTGGGGCTCCCCATACCAAAATTTAAAATAGTGATGCCTTTGGCTGTTGCGCCGGGCATATTAGCATCTAATCCTTTTACAGGCACTTTGAACCATTCAGCAAATAAATCAACATAATGCTGAAAATTGGTAAGCAATATATGTTCACCAAAGTCTTCTAAGGCTATGCCTGTGTATCGTGGTAACCAGTTTTTAACAATTTCTTCTTTTGTTTTCATCACAATTAATTTTTTACATTTGTACAAAGGTAATAAATGGAAGCACTAAATTTACCATAT
>JAQIDD010000205.1 GCA_027858215.1 Candidatus Delongbacteria bacterium
CATTTGTTGTTAGTAAAGATGTTAGGTGTAATTTTTAACTTATTAATACATAATCGTTATGGAAACACAAATTAAAGAATTTATGGATAAGGTTGAAGCGGCCAACCCTGCTCAGCCGGAATTTATCCAGGCAGTGCACGAAGTAGCTGAAAAGCTGATCCCGTTTATTGAAGAAAATCCGAAATACAAGGAAGCTAAAATCCTTGAAAGAATGGTAGAACCTGAACGTGTAATTATGTTTCGTGTTCCCTGGATTGATGACGATGGACGTGCCCAGGTAAACCGTGGTTACCGTGTGGAATTTAATTCAGCAATTGGCCCTTACAAAGGGGGGTTGCGTTTTCACCCCAGTGTGACACTTTCCAGTCTGAAATTTTTGGGGTTTGAGCAAATTTTTAAAAATTCACTGACTACCCTGCCAATGGGTGGTGGTAAAGGTGGATCGGATTTCAACCCCAAAGGTAAATCCGATGCTGAAATTATGCGGTTTTGCCAGAGTTTTATGTCAGAATTGTTCCGGCATATTGGTCCGAATACGGATGTGCCTGCCGGTGATATTGGCGTTGGCGGCCGTGAAATTGGGTACTTGTTTGGACAATACAAACGCCTGAAAAACGAATTTACCGGTGTACTTACCGGGAAAGGCCGTGAATGGGGTGGATCAATAGGTCGCCCTGAAGCAACCGGTTTTGGTGCTGTGTATTTTGCTGCCAATATTTTGAAAACACAAAATAAAGACCTCAAAGGTAAAACCATTTCTGTCTCAGGTTTTGGTAATGTTGCATGGGGCGCATGCCAAAAAGCTGCCGAACTTGGAGCAAAAGTGGTGACATTGTCAGGACCGGATGGTTATATCTACGATCCCGATGGCATCAATACTGAGGATAAATTTAATTTTATGCTGGAGCTTCGCGCTACAAACGAAGATATCGTTGCGCCTTACGCTGAAAGGTTTAGTTCTGCTACCTTCTATCCCGGCAAACGTCCATGGGAACAGAAAGTGGATATTGCTCTGCCTTGTGCATGTGAAAATGAACTTGGTGAAGAAGATGCAAAACACCTCGTTGATCATGGTGTCATCGCTGTTGTTGAAGGTGCAAATATGCCTTGTACACCAGAAGCGGTGGAAATGTTTTATGATCATAAAATATTATTTGCTCCCGGTAAAGCTGCCAATGCAGGTGGTGTTGCCGTTTCAGGCCTCGAAATGACGCAGAATTCAATGCGGCTGAGTTGGACATTTGAAGATGTGGACGAAAAACTCCAGAAAATCATGGGGGATATTCACGATCAATGTGTGGCATTTGGTAAAGAAGACGATGGCCATATTGATTATGTCAAAGGTGCCAACATCGGTGGTTTTGTTAAAGTCGCCGATGCTATGATAGCACAGGGCATTGTGTAATAACGCATAGCACATAAAACAGATAACCCTTGCAAAAGCTGTACATTGTATGTGCAGCTTTTGTTTTGCATCAAATCCGCACGTGGTTTTCTCCCTGCAAATTGTATGTTCTAGGCACGGTTTCATCCTTTCACTTTGTTTTGTTTATTTTGTGATATGTTTATAGATACACACACACATATATATTTACCGCATTTCAGTGTTGATTCTGGCTCAATGATGTTCAGAGCCAAACAGGCCGGTGTGGAAAAGATGTTGTTGCCCAACATTGACCGGTCAACAGTCAAAGATATGTTATTATTCGCGGGGGCTTATCCCGGAAGATTACATTGCATGATTGGTCTGCATCCCGGATCCGTGAAAAAGAACTACATTAATGAACTGAATTACCTGGAAACATTTCTGGACTCTGGGAGTTTTGTCGCTGTGGGAGAAATTGGCATTGACCTGTATTGGGATTATACATACAAAAGCCAACAAATAGATGCTTTCCGGACTCAATGTGAGTGGGCTGTCAAAAAAAATATCCCTGTTTCCATCCACTCAAGAGCAGCTACTGATGAAGTGATCAGGCAATTAATGTCAATGCAGGATATCCCCAGGGGCATATTTCATTGTTTTGAAGGTAATAAAAGCCGGGCAAAAGAAGTTATAGATTTAGGTTTTAAAATTGGGGTTGGTGGTAATGTGACTTTTAAAAACAGCCAACTGCCAAATGTTCTTAAACATCTTGAGCCTTCAAACCTGGTGCTCGAAACAGATGCCCCTTACCTGGCGCCGCATCCATTCAGGGGCAAGCGTAACGAACCGGCTTTGATAAGGCTTACTGCACAAAAACTGGCAGAAACTTACGGCACATCAGTTGAAGATATTGCAGCAACAACCCAAAAAAATGCCATTGAATGCTTTAAACTGGGTGCGGGTTAGAAAATTAAAAATCTGTTGTTTTTTGTGCAGAATATTTTTTAGGATTAAAAAAAATGCTTACTTTGCAAGCCTGAAATTGATAAGAAAATGTTCATTGAGAGTATATAGGGAGAGATGTATGTAGGGAGAGGTGGCCGAGTGGTTGAAGGCGCACGCCTGGAAAGCGTGTATACGGTATCCCCGTATCGGGGGTTCGAATCCCCCTCTCTCCGCGCAAACAGATAAGGAAAGAATGTGTATAATAAATGAAAATAAGTAACATCTAAATGTTTTTTTAACCATGAAAAAGTTATTAGCATTACTAACACTAGCAGGGATACTCACTTTAGGAGTATCAACTTCAGTTGCACAAGATGAAACTGAAGCGGTTGATGAAGCAACAACCACAGAACAGGCGGAAGATAGCGCCAAGGCAGAACAGGTAGTAGAAGATCAGCCTGAAACAAGCGATGCTGAAGCTGAAGCTGAAAAAGAGGAAGAAGACAATAAAGCTTTACATCAGCAGATTAAAATTAAATTCATTGAAGGTAGTCCCACTTTCATGGGTTTTGTGCTTGTTGCACTGATTCTTGGTTTGGCCATCGCATTTGAGCGGATCATTTATTTGAATCTGGCTTCAACCAATACCAAAAAATTGCTTGAAAAAGTTGAAAGCGCTATCAATGAAGGAGGTGTTGAGGCTGCCAAAGACGTTTGCAGAAATACACGTGGCCCGATTGCCAGTATTTTCTATCAGGGGCTTGATCGTTACGATGCAGGTATTGATGTTGTTGAAAAATCAGTGGTTTCTTATGGCTCGGTTCAAATGGGATTACTTGAAAGGAACCTGACCTGGATAGCACTGTTTATCGGTATTGCACCAATGCTTGGTTTTATGGGTACTGTAATTGGTATGATCGGTGCTTTTGATGCTATCGAAGCTGCAGGTGACATTAACCCTTCACTGGTTGCCGGTGGTATTAAAGTTGCCTTGATTACAACAGTTTCCGGTTTGATTGTGGCTGTAATACTCCAGGTATTCTACAATTACATTGTGTCTAAAATTGACGGCATAGTCAATGATATGGAAGATGCTTCCATCAGCCTGATCGATATTTTAAATGAATACAATAACAAAAAAGCATAAGCACTATGTGGAATAAAATATTTAAATATGTTTCAATAGCTTTGTTTGCTGTATCTGCAGTGCTTGCTGTATTGTTTTTTGCGAAAGATAGTTCTTTACTGGAAGCAAAATTATCGCAGGCAGAACAGTTACCAAATGAAGTGAAAGTTGAAAGGGTTGGTGAAATAGCCAACAACTGGCATGGAACAATCCTGAATTGGGCTATTGGCTTATTACTGGTTGTTGCCGGGATAAGCATAATTGTCTCATTATACAGGTTTGTAAAATCCATGATCGAAAGCCGTCGTGGCCTGATTACTAACTTGGTGTCCATTGGCATTATTGCTTTGGTCATTATTCTTGGTTATAGTTTTGCATCCGAAGTCATTCCTCCAATTATGGGCATTGATAAACTTGATTTTGAAGTTACCAATGTGGTTTCAAAGAGCGTTGGTACTGGTTTGCATATCATGTACTTATTCTTTGGCCTGGCTATCGTTGGTGCACTATACACCGAGATTTCAAAAATATGGAAATAAATATTTATACTGATGAAAAAAAGTTCAGTGTCAATGAATTTTTAATCATCAAAATAAATTAAAACAGAATCTTATGCCCAGACGCGAAACACCGGAAATAAACGGAGGATCAATGGCGGATATCGCTTTCCTTCTCCTTATATTTTTCCTCGTGACAACCACAATGAATGTGGATACTGGTATAGCACGTAAATTACCGCCTATGCCTGATGAGGAACAACTGGAAAAACAGGAGGATGTTAAAATTAAAGAACGTAACTTGTTTGTTGTATTGATTAATAAAAATGATCAACTCCTGGTTGAAGGAGAACTCATGCCGGTACGTGATTTGAAAGATGAAGCCATAGAATTTATTCTGAATGAAAACAATAAAAAGGATCTTCCTTTAAAAGAAGAGGAATACATTCCTGAACTTGGAAAAACTGTGATGGTTCCCCAGGGAGTAATCTCACTCCAAAATGACAGGGGAACATCATATGGAAAGTACATTGCTGTTCAGAATGAAATTGTAGCTGCTTACAATGAAATACGCGAAGATGTAGCTTATGAATATTTTGGTAAGAGTTTTGAAGATCTGACTGAAGAACAAGAAATGGGAATCAGAAAATTGTACACTCAGCGTATTTCAGAAGCTGAACCTAAAAACATAGGAGGGAAGTAATATGGCTGTTATAAAGAAAAAGAAAAAAAGAGCTGCTCCAGGCATCAGCACCGCTTCATTACCGGATATTGTTTTTATGCTTCTTTTCTTTTTCATGGTTGCTACCACAATGAGAGAAGTAGAATTGAAAGTGCAGGTTCCTGCCAGTTCATTGCCTGAAGCTACTGAAATTAAAAAACTGGAAAAAAAATCACTTGTATCCTATATTTATGTGGGAAAACCAAAACCTGCTTTCCAGGCTATGTATGGATCAGAACCAAGAATACAGATTAACGCTTCCTTCGCTGATGTCAATGATATTCGTGAATATATTATTGCTGAACGTGAAGAAAGGGATGAAGATGAAATCCCATACATGACAACTTCCCTGAAAGTGCATGAGGATACGAAAATGGGCATCGTTACCGACATCAAACAGGAATTGCGGAAAGCCAGTGCCCTGAAAATCAATTATTCTGCAAGGGAAAGAGAATCGGAACTTTAAGATAAAAACAACTATAGTCAAAAACAAAAGCTGCCAGTGTCCTGGCGGCTTTTGTTGTAAATTGAATCTAACTTACTTTTTCTTTTTTTTGGTTTTTTGGTTTTTGAATTTTCCCGGATACATTTTCTACCTTATTTATATGCCGATTTTAATCTAATTTCTGTATTTTTACGTTTTATTATAAGGCAACCAAAAGTAATGCTGTACGTCATTTAATTGAAATTGAAAACAAATTTAATATTATGAAAATTTTTATATCAGTGTTTTTTAGTTTATGCGTGTTGTCAGGCCTGATGGCTCAGGACATCCGGCAAGTAGATTCCCGCCTGTTGACCAGGTTTTCTGAAACACAAATCCAACAATGGGAACAAAATGACCCCAACAGATTGGATTTGTATGAATTTGAGGTGGACAATGGGTACGATATACGTTCAATGCCACTTGAAAAACTGGAAAATGTCCCTGAACTATATTACCTTGATTATGAATCAAAATCAAAAGGTGAAAAAGTGCAATCCGTTGACGAACAAAATTTCAACCTGTATCTTTACAATTACAAGAGGGATATGGAGCATAATAATCATTATCGAATCGCTGGAACCAATAAAGTTTTAGTGATCTATTCCAATAAAAAATTTGTTGACATGTTTAATGAAAGTCGCAATTATGAAAAATAAAAATATTACATCTCATAAATGGTTACTTACCATTCTGTTGTTTTTCTTTATAGGATTTACTGCGGAAGCCCAGAGCTATTTAATAAGTGATGGTGGTACTGTTAATACTTGTAACGGCACTTTGTATGATAGTGGCGGAGCATCTACTGTATATAACAACAATGAAGATTATTCCATAACAATTTGCAGTAGCATGTCAGGTACACCTATTGAATTGTTTTTTGACATGTTTGATGTAGAGTCTTCTTCTTTTGACCATCTTACAATATATGATGGCCCCAACACAGGTTCTCCAGTGTTGGTTAGTCAGGCAGGTAATAATGATATTGTAGGAGATACTTATACCTCATCAGGAGATTGCCTTACATTGGTATGGCATACCGATGGTTCTGTAACATACCCTGGTTTTGAGGCTGAAATCTCATGTGCCATGCCTTGCCAGGATTATTCAATTGATATTGTGTCAACAAGCCCGGGTTTGTCTGATCCGACAGATTCATTGTGGATTGATATTTGCCAGGGAGAACAAGTTACTTTTACTGCTGAGGGAACATATCCCAACAACAATACCGATTATCTTCAGTCTGATGATAATGTAACCTGGGAATGGACAGCAAGTTCAGGAAATACAACAATTGAATCGTCCGGTCAGGGGGAGAATGAGTTTTCTCCTACATTTACCGAATCCGGTGGTTATTTTATTTCGTTGGTGGCTACGGATATCAATGGTTGTACAGAAACATTCACCGAAGAATATAGAGTGAGGGTGTCCTTGGATCCAATATATGGCGCTATAGATGTTGACCAGGATACCGTTTGCCCGGGAGATCCGGTGAACTTTAGCGGCAGTGTGAGTACTGATTCGTGGGTGATGCCAATTGCTGATGACCAAGTAATGCAGGAATGCATTACAGATAATCAGGGAGTTATACAAGAGTTTTGCTGGAGTGTTAATTCATTTCAACCGGGACAAACCATTACAAGTGGGAATGAACTTGGATCTGTTTGTATGAATATCGAACATTCCTTTGTTGCTGATGTGTGGATATATCTTCAGTGCCCAAATGGGCAACAAGCTGAAATTAATTATTACAGTTCCAGCAATCCTTGTTCAGGCGATTATTTTGGAGAACCCGATCAGGCTGATGATTGTAACCCCGGTTTGGGTTATGATTATTGCTGGACAATGGATGCGTCACAGTCGCACACTGACTGGTGTGATAATGTGGGGGGGAATATTCCCAGCGGGGATTATTTGCCCACAGGCACGTTTGATGATCTTGTTGGTTGTCCAATCAATGGTGAATGGTGTATTATTGTTATTGATGACTGGGGTGCTGATGATGGAACACTGTTTGAGGTGTCACTGAGTTTTGATAATTCAATTACCCCTGCAAATACATGGACCATTGAACACACGTATGATTCTGATGATATTTTTTGGTCGGGCAACGGCATGGATCCTAATTCCGGTGGTTCGGCAACCGCTTATCCTGATACACCCGGAGATCAAAATTATACATTTTCTGTAATTGATGACTTTGACTGTCAGTATGATACAACTTTTAGTGTGCACGTAAGGGATTGGGGCGATGACGAATGCTGCGTTACACCTGTGGCTGATGTTAGTCCCGATGATGAAGTTTGTAATGATACTTATACCCTATATACCACCCTTGATTCATCTATAAATACAGTAGAATGGTCTCAGATCAGTGGGCCGGGAACAGCAGATTTCGGCGGACAGGAAAACAGTACCGATCCAACGGTTACCGTTGATACATGGGGCATATACGAATTCCAGCTTGTGGAGCAAAATATGTCGCCGGCATGCAGTGATACGGCTGTGGTTGAAATCGGATTTTTTCTGACACCCAATGCACAGTTTACCACTACATTTATTCCTTGTTACGGGGATTCTACTATAGTTGAATACGTTGGAAATGCAACTGACTCAGCTAGTTTTACCTGGGATTTTGATGGTGGTACAGCTACAGGTTCGGGTGCAGGCCCGTATGAAGTTACCTGGTCTGGTGCAGGCACATTTGATATTTCACTGTCAATAGACGATAATGGTTGCCTTGCTGATACTGTACAGACAGTTTTGGTTCCGGAAGAATTCACTTATACCCTTACAGTTGAAGACGATCCGTGTTATCAATCATGTAATGGATGGGCTCAAATTGATGTTCAGGGAGGAACACTTCCATACGATTATTCCTGGGGAGCTAATAACCTGAGTGAAAACCTTTGTGCCGATGATTATAGTATTACTGTTATCGATGCTAATGGATGTGAGGTCTCAGATGATTTTACAGTAACAGAACCACCTGAATTGGTTATCACAGATACATCTTATCAACATATATCGTGTTTTGATGCTGATGATGGAGAAATACATGTAACAGTAACCGGAGGAACAGGTACGTTAAACTATAACTGGTCTGATGGGGGAAGTGGGCCTGACAGGGTAGATTTGCCGGCAGGAAATTACTATGTGACCATTGTTGATGAAAATAATTGTTCTGTTAATGAGAGTTTTACATTAACACAACCTGATGAATTGCTGGTTACAATATCCCCCGACAATGCCATTTGTGAAGGACAGGTAATGATTGTGAGTGGTCAGGCATTGGGAGGTACAGAGCCTTATGTATATTACTGGGACAGCGGTAGCGGATTTAGCGCGGGAACCAATTCATTAACGGTGTCGCCTGATACCACAACAACTTATTCTGTATATGTTGAAGATGCACATGGTTGTCAGTCTCCGGTACAAAGCATGACCCTTACTGTCAGTCCTGAAATGCATTTAAACTTAATCACAGAAGACAACAGTTGTTATCAGTCATGTGATGGCGAAGCACGAGTGATTATTGATGGTGGTTTGGATCCATTTGATTATTCTTGGGCTGCAGACGGTACTGTATATCAAAACATGTGTGCCGGTATGTATGATGTTACTGTGACAGATATTATCGGTTGCCAGGTTGATACTGTTTTCTTTATTGATGAGCCGCCCCAGATGATTCGATATATTTATGCTGAACCAGCAAGTTGTTATGGCTATGAAGATGGCCTTGCATGGGTTGAAGTAAGTGGTGGAACGCCCGGATATTCATTCCTTTGGCCGGACGGAACAACAAACGATTCTGTAAATATTGGAGTTGGTGTACACGAAGTAACAGTTACTGATGCTCATAATTGCCGGCTTACAATGGACGTAGAGGTATCAGAACCGCCCCTGTTGCAGGTACAGGTTAACGGTGGTGATCGCTGGATATGCCAGACCAACAGTACCCAACTCAGTGCACAGGCTACAGGAGGAACTCCCTTTGGTGGTGGTCAATATAATTTTCATTGGCATGGCACGGATGGAAGCACTTATAATGTACACAATCCTACTGTTGATCCTGACTCAACAACCATATATACTGTGTATGTAACAGATGGACATGGTTGTACCAGCGCTTCTGATGAGGTAAAAGTAAATGTGTATCCCGACCTCGTGATTGAAAATGTATCCACCAGCTACGATACAGTTTGTCCTGGTGATCCCGCCATTATTGAAGTTGATGCCAGTGGTGGCAATGGAGGTCCTTATACACTTACGCTCCAGGACGGAGACGTGGTTCCATCACCTTTTACTGTTTATCCGGAGGAAACCACAAATTATATCATTACTTTACATGATGCGTGTGGTTCGCCTGTTGTAAAAGATAGCATTGAGATTATTGTTATGCCTGAACCACCTAACAATTTTGTTGCAGATAAAGTGGAAGGTTGTCCACCTTTAGTTGTGAAATTTACTGAACTGAATCCGGATGACAATTATACATATTCATGGGATTTTGGGGATTCACATTTTGCCAACATTAAAAATCCGCTTCATGTATATGAAAACGCGGGCAACTACTCAGTCAGGTTGACGGTAACATCTGCATTTGGCTGTAAACATAAAGAATTTGTTGAAGATATGATATATGTCTATCCTGGCCCAAATGCTAATTTCTATCCAGAGCCTGAGCAAGTAAGCGCTCTGGATCCAGAGGTTAATTTTGTGAATCTGTCTGAACATGCCGATTCATCATTCTGGTTCTTTGGCGATGGCGATTCTTCGTATTTCACTTCTCCACGACATATATATGAAGACATTGGAGAATTTGAAGTTATGCTTGTGGCAGAAAATGAAGAAGGATGTCGTGATACTGCTGTGAAAACTATCCTTGTACAAGATGAATTTACATTTTATGCACCAACCGCTTTTACACCAAATGGAGACGGTAAAAATGATTTCTTCATGGTTTATGGCGAAGGCATTGACTCCAACGAATTTTCATTACGTGTTTATGACAGATGGGGTGAACTGGTTTTTGAAACAGATAAATACGATCCTGATAAACCTCTTGAAACTGCATGGGATGGTTCGCTTCTTGGGAACCGGTACAAAGGAGATCCTCTGATGAAAGGGGGAGTGTATTATTGGTATTGTAAATTCAAAGATTATACTGGAATATGGCATGAAAAAGAAGGAACTGTGACACTAGTCAGATAGAGAAAGCAAAAAAGTAGAATAGAAAGAGTCGTGTATTTACACTGCTCTTTTTATTTTTATGTTATCCCTGATGATTATTATTTTGAGAATATAATCCACTGTGACTAAGATCAGCTTAATGCTGTTCGCAATATCAATTAAAAAGCTTGTGTATTTCTTCTTTTAGTGTATCAATGGCCTCATGAGTAGGCGCCTTTTCATGTTCGACAAGCTTGTCAAAAATAGCACGGCTTAGTTGTAGTGCATTGTCATCGGGTTTTACATTTTCGGCAGCTTCATTGATCAGTTTTATTGTCAATTCCTTGGCTTGTTTTACTTTCACCCATGCATGGGATGATAAATACAGTTGCTGAGACAAATTGTGCTCATATTCCGCCCTGATCAGTTCCAGCATCTCCTTATGCAATTGTTCTGCTGTCATCCTGGGGGTTTGCAATCTGAATACGATGCTGTTGGGAGTTATTCTTTCCAGAAAAATGACCACACGTTCGTACGCCTGCAGCCGGAGAGGAGTGATTGTTTTTTGATTGCTCAGGGCAAGTTCCGTTAACTTAAGTTCATGTTCTTTTTTTGATTGCCGTTGCATCATATAAATTGCTGTGGCTAAAACCAGAAGAGCAGGAATTGTAATTTGAAGAATTTCACCTAGCATAATAAGGTCTGTTTTTAAATGCTGTTGTATAATATGTTTAATTCAAACTTAAAAGGTTAAATTTACATAAAAATTTACACACTGATATGATTGCAGAAAAAATTTCCAACCGTTTAGAAAAATTATCCGTCAGTGCTACATTAGCAATGACACAAAAAAGCAGGGAACTCAAAGCACAGGGCCATGA
>JAQIDD010000228.1 GCA_027858215.1 Candidatus Delongbacteria bacterium
AACACTTGCTCATAGAAAGTGATATAATCCTGGTTCAATGTCTGATATACCTGAGATATGCGGTATGTGCCAGCCGGGATATTACGTTGTATTGTATCGCTTGGGTCTTCCATATTTAGACCTGCTGTATCTATCCAGCGGAACCCTGTCATTGAGTTGTCAGGGACAAAAGTTACTCCGCCTTTGCCCAACAAACAACTGTCGGGGAATATTTCCATCTCATAGCCGGGGACACCGGGTTCAAACACAACCGTATCATTGATTGATGACCAACAGCCAAACTGGCTTTGTATCTGAAGTCCAATGTTGTGAACTGTATAGTCTTCACTGATGATAGGCCAATGGATAAGATGACGGTATTCGCCGGTGGTGTCGGATATCGGAGGCCAGATGCTGTCAACTATCCCGCCGTCAAGTTCCCAGTCGTATTGCAAATGATAATCTTCATTGGCTTTGATTGAGGCGGGTTCTCCAAAGCAGCGGGGTGGTATGATGGTAACGTCAGCCAGCGGTATCCGGGCAAAACGTACCTGTATTTCATCGGTATCGGTACAGCCATAGTTATCTTCTATCCATTCAAAGGTAAAATAATCGTAATTCGGATTGTTCTCAGTATAAACAGAGGATTCTACTGTAGAATTCGGATCACTGCCATTATAAAAATCAATATTTCCACTTAAATATGACCATTGCCCTGTGGAAGTACCGATAGACAATTCTGCATCCAGTTCTCCTGTCAGGCCACAAAACAACGTATCAATGCCGGCATTGGCTTGTGGTATTTCAGAACAGACAACATCATGCGCTACGGAATCCGATGTGGTTGTGCCTTCCACAACAAGGCTGACACTCACCGTATCGACAATGTTTATTTCACCGATTGAAAAGGTATAAGTTTCGGGGCCGTCACTGGTCAAAAGTTCGTCATTTTTGTACCAGGCGCGGGTCATTACCGTTTCTCCTGAACTTATATCGGTAACCGAAATCTCATTGCCGCAGGTTACAGAATCATAAGAAAATTCCGCTGTGATCTGGGCATGGGTGAAGACAGATATGATGCTAAACATCAAAAATAAGGGGGCATATTTTTTCATGGCGTTTTTTTTAGAATGAAACAATGATTTACTATACCACAGACAAAACCGATTGGTAAAATGTTGCCTGGGAATTAAATTTTTACAAGGAAAGGGTTATTGTTCATAAGAAATCAATCCGGCATAAAGGGTATTGGATTGGCCGTCTGTGTTGTAAAGGCTAAAAGTGTAATATCCTGTCTCAAAAAAACATACATTTTGAGGATTCATAGGATCGGTTCCTATTGCAGGATATGCCCAATCACTAGGATACGTTGTGTCAGTCGTAGTCACTTTTATAGTTAGAGATTCTTCTATGTTTATATCACTCTGGTAATCACTGGTTTCACCGGGATGTAGATCAAGGTATGCCTGACGGAAAAATCCATGACCATTCACATTATAGGAACGATAGTGAATCACCACGCTGTCGAATACCATATTTGTATGGTTCACAAAGCGGATGCGGGCTACATGATCCGGAAATTCTTCTTCTTTTTCACACGCAGACATAAACAGCAATGCAAAAGCGGTAAAAATCAGTATTGTTTTTTTCATCATGTGTTGATTTGTATGTTAACCCATGATAAATAAAAAACGGTGAGGCAGTAAATGTATTGCTATAAAATTGAAGCATAATTATGGAATTTTTGTTAAATCACTGTCAAACTTTCATCAAATAAATAATGTATTATTTGTTGGTAGCTTAAAAAAATCCTTAATTTCGCTCGTTGAAACCAAAACATCGTTTTGTATGTTTACAAAAAAAGATATTAAATTCCTGAAAGATAAAGACATTAATCCTAAACGACTGGAAAAACAAGTTGTGGAAATCAAAGCAGGAAAAAAGTATCTGGATGTTAACCGTCCTGCAACCGCACAAGATGGCATTTTTGTTCCCACTAATGATGAAATCAATAATTTTGTCAAATTATACGAAGAGAAATCACCCCATTTAAAAATAACAAAATTTGTGCCGACATCCGGTGCAGCCACGCGTATGTTTAAACGCCTTACCTATTTGCGTGATCATTATAAAGGGAACATGGAGGAGTTTATTGAGGTGAGTTCAGGAAAGGATTTTTACAGTTTGAAAAAAACG